>MHEU01000050.1:19218-26444 GCA_001805245.1 Nitrospirae bacterium RIFCSPLOWO2_02_FULL_62_14
CGGGCCTGCACGCTGGGCTCGGAAGAGGCCTGCGCCGCCGCTACCCGTTTCGCTGCCGTCTCGCTCCAACAGACCCCTCCATCAGCATCTGCCATGCCTTGATAAGGCATTGAATTAAAACATAAAGCGGCAAGATCGTTGATTGACAATTTCGAAGCCGGCCCGTTATACTTTGACATCGATTTAGCCGTAATTTCGGCGCTGCGCAGGTGGTTGCCCGAAAGGCCTACAGCACTCGGGGTCTATAGCCCATAATTCCTCTGCGGTGGGCCTTCTGTGAGCTTGCACAAGATACTGGAAAAGCTTAGAGTGCACCTACGTTTACCGACAGTATCTTGCGCGAATAACGATCCTGCGGGGTATCAGCCTTGCAGCTTGCCAGCGAAGGGTTAATGAGCATGACCCAGTATCGCGTCCTCCCCGGTCCCGAACATTTTCTTCCGCCGGCCGCTGCGTCGATGGGTATCCGCCTGCCGAACCCAGGCGAGGCGCACATCAACGGCGTGATCGTTCCCGAGGAACAAGCCTACGAGGAAGCCGCGCGCCAGTTCCTGATGGCCAAAGTGCCGACGATCTTCCCCGGTCCGCTGGTGCTCTGGGCCTGGAACGAGAAGGCCGCCAAGAAGGCCACGGCGATCCGGCACCTGTATGAAACGATCAAGGAATGCGTGACGCCGCAACAGCAGGCCATGCTGATTCCCATGCCGGACTACCGGCCGAAGTACCCGAAGATCAACCCCGAAGTCGAAATCAATCCGAACCACCCGAACCTGACCATCTGGCACAACAAGATTGACGCCTGCATGTTCGTCGGCGTCCACTGCCACCAGGCGAACCTGTCGCTGAAGATCATCCGCGGCGGCACGTCCTGCTACACCATCGCGATGTGCGCGCAGGCCGGGCACGAGGATGCGATGATGTCCTTCCGCGACGCGACCGCCGAGAAAATCATGAAGCTGGCCGATACGATCAAGCGGCTCAAGGGCAGCGTCAAGTTCGATCCGAAGAAACGTTAAGGCAACTCACGCTTCCGCTCCTCGCGACGAGTTGAAAAGGAGGCCGGACCCATGGCAGAAAATAAATCAGTCATCGGCACGAAAAACAAAAAGGGCCAGACCTACACCGACACCTGGCAGCTGATGAACGAGGCGCCGCGTACCCCGTCATTCTACACGGGCAGCGAGGTGATCAAGGAAGCCCTCCGGCGGGCCAGCTGCGACGTCATGATCGCCTACCCGATCACGCCGCAGAGCGAAGCGGCCGCGCTGATCGGCGAACTGTTCGCCGAGGGCTACATCGGCGACTACTTCCGTGGCGAGAGCGAATTCGCCGTGATGAGCCAGTGCGCCGGCGCGGCCTTCGGCGGTGCGCGCGTGTTCACCACGACGGCCGGACCGGGCACGATGCGCGCGATGGAGAACTTCCCGATGTGGGCGGGCGCGCGGCTGCCGATCCAGATGATCGTCACCTGCCGCGGCATCAATTCGCCGCTGTCGATCCAGCCGGACACGCTGGAAATCGCCTACCTGCTGAACACGGGCATGCTGGTGTGGCACGCGGAGACGGCGCAGGACTTCTTCGACTGGATCCTCAAGGGGTACATGGTCTCGGAAGAGCCGGACGTGCACCTGCCGCTGGCGCTCTGCTGCGACGGGTTCTTCGTCACGCACACCAAGGACGTGGTGAACCTGACGCCGGCGGACATGTGCCTGCCGCCCTACGATCCCTACCGCTCGCCGGTCCCGTGCATGGACATGGAATGTCCGCCGGTCCGGATGATGCGCGATCCGTTTATCATGAAAAGCAACTACATCAGCTACGCCACGCACGCGAGCTGGCAGCAGGAAGTCTGGGCGGCGGTCGAGCGGTCGCGCAAACACACGATCAAGTGGCTGAACGGCCTGATCGAGACCGAGAATGCGGATGCGGATGTTTTGATCGTGGCGTCCGGCACCGCCGTGTCTCAGGGGCGTGAAGCGATCCGCCTGCTGGAAGACGAAGGCATGCGTGTCGGGCTTGTGAAGGTCAAGGCCCTGCGGCCGTGGCCGGGCGAGGAAATCCGCGAAGCGACCAAGAATGCCAAGCATATTTTCGTGCCGGAGTTCAACGTCACGGGCTGGCTGGCGAAGGAAATCAAGGCTTCCATCCCGAACAGCGAGAGGGTCCATGCCGGCCCTCGCGTCTGCGGCGGAATGACGATGCCGCCGGAGATCATCGTGCAAGAGATCAAGACCGCCCTTGGCATGAAATCCATGTCGCTGGCCGGACGCGGCAGCTGAATCGTATCGCACTTGAATTGAGCGCCCGAAATTAGGAGGCACCATGAGCAAGGAACGGATCAAAATCGCACCCGAGATGTACGACATCATGCCGCCGGAGTACCAGGACCTGGTCAATCGGGCGACCTACGGCAAGGAAGACCGTGGCTGGAAGGACATCGGCACCACCAAGGAGCTGATCGAGGAGCATTCGCTCTGCGCCGGCTGCCCGGAATCCATGGCGTTCCGGTACATCCTGGCGTCGCTGCCGGCCCCCGAAGACACCGTGATGGTGGGGTCCACGGGCTGCACCAGCCTGGTGTTCCCAATGGTGGCCGTGCACAACATCCACTCCCTCTTCGGCAACCAGAACGCGATCGCGTCGGGGTTGAAGCGGGCCCTCTCCGTCCGGTTCCCCGGCAAGGTGAAGGATGTCGTGGTGCTGGCCGGTGACGGCGCAACCGTGGACATCGGCCTGGACATGACGCTGCAGGCCTGGTTCCGGCAGGAGAAGTTCACCACGATCTGCTTCGACAACGAGCTCTACGCCAATACCGGCGGCCAGGAGAGCGGCTTGATGCAGAAGGGCTTCGTCGCCAAGATGGCGCCGGTCGGCAAGCAATTCGACAAGGTACGGCTGCCGGAAATCGCCCGTGAGTCCGGATGTCACTATGTGGTCCAGTGCACCGTCAGCAAGCCGTCGCTGATCGAAAAGGTGGTCCGCAATGCCGTCCTGGTTGCGCGGGAACTCGGGCCGACGTATCTGCAGCTCTACACACCCTGCATTCTGGAGATCGGCAAGAACAGCATGGAAGGGCTCCAGGAGATGCGCGATTCGGAAAAGCCGACGGAGCGATTCGCCTACAAGGAATTCGTCAGCGAGCCGGCCAAGCAATTCCTGGCCGAGCTGGCAGCGAAGGACAAGGAGCGGAAAGCCGCGTCAAAGCAGCTGGCGGGCTCGACCCAGGAAGCATAGCCCAAACGTCCAGAGGAGCACCCGATGATCAAGAAACGGCTCAATATCCGGATGTCAGGCCTTGGCGGTCAGGGCGCCGTGACCGCGGCGCATGTGATGGCGATGGCCGCCAACAAGGACGGCAAGTTCTCGATCTCGAACCCGTTCTTCGGGGCGGAAAAACGCATGGCGCCGGCCGAGAGCTACTGCCGGATCGGCATCGAGCGCATCTACGATCGCGGCGAGCTTGTGTTCCCGGACGTGATCGAAGTGTTCCATCCGCAGGTGATCACGATGGGCAAGAGCTATACGATGCCCTTCTATTCCGGCATCAAGGAAGGCGGCGTGGTCATCATCAATTCGGACATGCCCCTGCTCTCGGACGAAGACGTCCAGCGGCTCAAGGACCTGCATGTCGCGCTCTTCTACATCGCGGGCACCGAGATCGCCCTGGAAATTGCGGGCACTGAGCTCTCGACCAACATGACGATGATCGGCTCCGTGGCCGGCATCACCCAATGCGTCTCGATGGACGCGCTGGACCAGGCGCTCCAGGAACGGTTCGGGAAAAAGTTCGTGGCTTCCGGAGGCACCGCGTCGCTGGACGAGGCGATCAAAAAGAAATTCGCCAAGAAGGAAATGCTGCTGGCAAAGAACCTGGCCACCATGAAGCGCGCATACGAACTTGGCGTCGAGTGGGCCGAGAAGAACCACGTCGAGTTGCGGGTCGGCAATCCCGCCGTCGCTGCCTAACGGAAGAAGGACGCTGACGCATGTATAACGTGGCCCAAGTCATCGACGAGAAATGCGTGGCCAAGAAGGGCTGCCGCCTCTGCATCATGTACTGCCCCGAGGCCAACTGCCTCGACCTCAACACCACGAAAATGGTTGCCGAGGTGAACATTGGCCGCTGCAAGGGCTGCGAACTCTGCGTGGTGGTCTGCAACGCGGCCAAGCACAACGCGATCGAAATGCAAGCGGTGAGCGCCACCGGGCAATTGATGTCGCACAAGGGAGAATCCGCTGGTTTGGGGCAGGCCTATCAAGGCTGATCTGGCTGGCCGGGTTTGATGAAACCCCATGGGCCCTCGCCATGGGGTTTTTTTCGGGTCAGCTCGCATTATTTATGACGGTTCGTCGCGAAAGCGTGGGGTCGCCACGCGAGACGGGCGCGCGGAGCCCGGGGACTGACACCCTTCCCCGCGTCTGCGCGAGGTGTCTGTCCCCTTCGATGCGGCGAGCCCGCCCGCCCGCATGTCACCTGGCCACATGCTGGCTTGTCGCAGCGGCGAATCCACGATTGCAGCAGAAGCGTTCATGAATAATGCGGGCTAAGGGAGAGCCCTCATGGAAGCGGAAGATAACGTCCTGGAAGGTCTGCTCGATGAGATCAGGAACCTGATGCGCCGGTTTCCGCAGGCCCTGGAACAGCGGTCGGCGGAGATCGCGGCCTCCGGGAAGGATCCAGAATTGGCGGGCAAGCTCAGGGGCGGCGCCGACGCCATGAAGGACAGCGGCAATATCTACGTCTCCTGGGCCAAGCATTACGTCTCGCTGGCATCCGGAAACACCGACGCGACATCGGATGAGGACGAGACCGAAGACTTCGACGTCTAGGAAACGGTTCGGGGCCACCCACCCCTGAAACTTCTTCACCTGACTTCTTCGGCTGTGCTAAACTTCTAAAAATCGTTCGCGTTCCCCGGTAGCTCAGTTGGTAGAGCAGCCGGCTGTTAACCGGCTGGTCGCAGGTTCGAGTCCTGCCCGGGGAGCCAAAATAACAAGGGCCGTCTTTCATGCGAAAGACGGCCCTTTATTTTTTCCCGCTGATTATTCGCCGATAATCTGCAGAACGAGGTCGCGCGTCCGTGATCGCGTATCGAAATCGATCACCACCACCTGCTGCCAGGTTCCCAGCACCAGTGTTCCCTCGTTGAACGGCACCGTAAGCGAGGCTCCCTGAAGCTGCCCGCGCAAATGGCTGTGGGCATTATCCTCCCCGGGATTGCGGGTATTGTGCTGCCACTTCGGATCGGCCGGTACGAGCCGGTCCCAGATGGCCTTGGTGTCGGCACGGATGCCGGGCTCATCCTCGATCACCAGGACCGACGCCGTCGTATGCTTGGCAAAGACCGTCACGATCCCGGCTTTCAGACCGCTCCCTGAAATCGCCTGCTGAACCTGCTTCGTGATGTTTTCCACCTGCGCCCCGCCTTGCATCGCGACCCGAAGGGGAATGCTTTTTACCGGCATGCCGCTTCCCTCCCTAATTTTCTGATATAGGCCTGGTCCTGCCGGGAAAGCGCCCGCCCCCTTGCCTCCGCCATGAGCGGGCTGAACGCGCCCGCTGCGACCAGCGTTTTGATGGCCGTCACCACCCGATCGCTCAAGATCCGCTCCGCCCGGAGCTTGCCCAGGTAGGCAAAGGCCTCCCGGAGCTGCTCCCTGTTACGCGTATAATAATCCTTCCCCCGCTGCCGATTGTTATACGCTTCGAACTGTTCGCACGCGACAAGAATTTCCGCCAACTGCCGGACCCACCGCGCTGCTCCGCGCAGTTTTTCCGGATAATAATAAAACAGCATCACGCGGCCCATCCAGGGCTTCCAATGCACGCCCAGTCCGGTCAAGGCCGGCTTGATTTTTCGCAGCTGCCTTGTCAGCCGGCGGGCGTATCCCAGCCGCATCTCCACCTGCTCCGCCGCCCACTCATCCATTTCGATTCCCGCCTGCTCCAACGGGGCGCGATACCGGGCCAGAAACGCCTCTGTCTCGCCGCCATACGGTGTAGCGCGGTAGCGCGCTCTCCATTCCCGCGGTCTCGTCGGAATGCCCCGCTGCCTGGCCCAGGACCAGATCTGCCCGAACAGCCGGCGGTCCAGCCCCGCCCGCCCCAGATCGTGCAGCAGGCAGGCGACTTGATATTGCGTGACCCGGGCTGTCGAGTGGCCAAGATGCAGCGCGACGGCCGCGCACATTCGGGCCGTGCGCAGCGCATGCGGGCAGTCGTAGCCGCGCAGCATTCGTCGCGGCTTGCGAGGATCAGGGTAGTCGTAGAGACGCAAGAGGGAAGAGGCGAGGGAGCGGGGGATGAGGAGGGGGGCTGAGTCAGATATACGAGGATTCACTAGAGGTGTCTCTCCGCGGGCTCAATTCGAAAAAGCGATAATGAGCCCGCGGTACTAGCAAGATAATGAACTGCAAAACACTAGATGATTTCATCCGGCGCCATCAGTTTCGATAAACCGATAAAAAGGCGCCGGCACACGCCAAGCGAAGAATCTAAGCCTCCTTGCGGCAAAGTAACTATCCGCCGCGATTTGATTGAACGCGGCGGCTCACACGAAGTGCGGTATGGAGCCGGCGACTGGAATCGAACCGAGCGACCGTCGTCGGTTCGGCCCTGAAGCCTGCCTCTCCGACTCCTACAAAGGGAGCCAGCCCCCTTGTACGATCCCCACGAAGGGGGCACACCCCCTTCGTATCCCCCAGGTCGCTGGTTCGCATCACATCTGAGTCTCCAGGCTGCGTACTGAGGGAATCAGGATCATGTTTAAGGTGTCTCTCCGCCGCCTCAATCACTATAAAACCTGAATAGGCGGCGGTACTAGCAAGCTTTGTCTGGAGCCGGCGACTGGAATCGAACCAGCGACCTGCGGTTTACGAATTTTAACCAAGTCGCTCAAGCCGGGGCTCGGTGTTTTAAATGGTTTCCCCGTTTTTCTTTGTAAATTACGATCTTGCTCAGCTTCCATTGTTTCTAATACGCCGAGCGCAGTATATGGCTTGCGAAGATTCTTAGCACAAATTTAGCACAACGGATGGGGCATCTAATGGCTGCGCTTAGCAATGAGTTCTCTGACGGCCGGGACAAGTTCGTTGGGGATCTCCATCACGGTTTGAGTCTTGTCCTCGGCAGCGGCTTCGTCTTCCGCAACGGCCTCTTCCTCGGTCTGCGCGTCATAGTGCGCCAACACTCGCCGGACTCGTGCCTCATCCCAGCCCGGAGGGAA
>MHEU01000050.1:26489-28796 GCA_001805245.1 Nitrospirae bacterium RIFCSPLOWO2_02_FULL_62_14
TTTGTGTTGTCATGGCTTTTTTCTCCGTCGTCGCCGGTACGCCATCAGCGGCTTGCCGGTTAATTGATAGGCGGTAATGACAAATATACTATCAGGTTCCGGGTCGGGAGCATAGATCACCCGCAAATAGCGCCCTGCCCGAGTTTGCCCAATGGCAACCCGAGAGCCCTCGCGTCCCGGCCGATCCTCTCCCGGAGCCCGTAAAACTTCTTCCACTTCTTCCTCGTCCACCGCGTGACCATAGATGTGCGGTAAGCCGGTCTGTGGATCAAGATAGAATCGAATGTTCATTCGTCACACGTATCCCCGAAAGGCACGGAAACTGCTGGTCACCACTCATCAGGCGATTTACTTCACCGTCGCCAGAGGAAAGTCCTGGCCGCTCCCATCCACCACCCCCACCAGCCGCCCTAGTTCGTCATAGAAATATTGGGCTTGGTCAGCAGAGGGCACCGCCGGCAGGCACAGCAGGCCCACGAGGAGCACCACCGCGATCTGTATGGAAAAGTTCTTCACCGTCGCTCACTCCCGATCAACAAAGACTCCCGACCTCTTTTTCTTCTCCTCGGAATTTTTCTAGTTCTGCATTAACTCCTTGACGTCTTCTCGAAGCAAGAAACTAGTAATTAGGCCAAGCAAAATAATTCCCAATATCTGCCTTAACATTAGCGATCCAGGATAAATCTCTCTAACTTGGTCTGAGATTAGTGCAAACAATAAATCCGGGATAACCGCAAGAAGTACAAAAACATTTAAAGCGATTGCTAAATATCGACCCCAGCGTCTTAATTTCCACAGTGCATACACGGTGAGAAAACTCATAATGGCCCAGGAGAAATTTAGCAGCATCTGAAAGTGTGCGTGGAATGTATCTTCTGCTTTGTTGATTAATGTAAACCATGCTATTAACGCAGCTAGGTTGAATGCGCCGAATGCGGAATACAATACTTTTACGACTACCATCAATATTCTCTGCCGTCTGAGTCTCAGGATTGTAGCTTGGGAAGTCCCGTCCGACATCGCTTCATATCCTCGGCATCTGAAAGTCTATGGTGTTATGTCGCACGTCGTACATTGAAGATCACATGAAATTGCTTGCGCGGGCGTCTTTTTAACAGCACAACCCGCGACACATCCCGCATAGAACTGCCAACTAAATTTCTTCTTTGTCATATTCTTAAGGCACCCAACTGAACATTCTGCCAGTGTTTCAGCATTAGCTTCCAACAGGCAATCCGACTCGCACTTCGTATCTACCGTACAGGAGATTCCTGGAAACATTCCCGGACCAGAGGGTCTAATCTCTGGTGGAACCTTAGTTGGATCGCCTGGCGGGCAAGGAATCCTTGCAATTACTGTTCTACCCTCAGTTAGTTCACAGCCGTTAGGATCCTTCGGCTCTAAACCCAAAGGATCTCTGAAACGTAATGGATTGTTACTGCCATATCGATAAAAATTTATTCCTCCTGCGAGTTGAATCGGATCTTCGCTGAGAAACCGCTGCATCATCGGACTGTAATACCGTGCTCGGTAGTAATACAGACCAATCCCGTCATTTTCGCGACCTGTATACTGGAAAGAATTCGTGCTTGAACCGGTCACGCTGGTTCGTCCAAAAGATTCATAGGCATAGTCGGTCTGCACAGCACCGACATCATTGGTCAGGTCCAGAGCAGAGCCTAATGCATCAGAATGATAGTACTCATTGCCCGTGGCGGTTTGTCGGACAAACGCCTCATCCAGGCAGAGCTTGCGGAGATAACTAGCCAAGACCGCGCCACCTTGAAGATCAGCAATGATGTCGCGCCGGTCATACTGATAGGCTGTGGTCACTCCGTTAATCGTCTTGCTGACTCTCCGGCCCAGAGCATCGTATATGAAACTGGCGCTCACACCAGGGCCGCTGAGGCAGTCAAGGTGATCGGCAGACTCTGAGCCGTCTGTTGGCCCGCCAGAATTGCCCCGGTGATGCCTGGGTTGGAAAACATCACGGTGGTCGCAGTATCCAGACTAAAGCCTTCAATGACCATGCGCTGGGACGTCCCCTGCGCGACTTTGACTGGGTCTACACCGGAGATAATCGGCGGCACCAGCACCGTGAAGGCCTGCGGGCTGGTCGCGGTGCCGTTGGTATTCGTGACCGTCACAGAGCCAGTGGTCGCACCGGACGGAACGGTCGCCACAATCGAGGTCGCCGTAGCTGAGACGATGGCTGCCGTCGTCCCGTTGAATTTGACCTGGTTGTTGGCAGGAGTCGTATCGAAACCGAAACCTTTGATCTCCACATTCGCCCCCACCAGAGCACTG
>MHEU01000050.1:28808-32719 GCA_001805245.1 Nitrospirae bacterium RIFCSPLOWO2_02_FULL_62_14
GGAGCGATTAGAAAGATTGCGATGCTTCCGGTCCCGGAAGTGAAGCGCTGGACGGAGAGCAGGTTGCCGACTGCATCGTAATTGTAGATGGCCGCGTCCCCTGAGCCGTCAATGACGCCCACCAGCCGGCCTAACTCATCGTAGAAATATTGGGCCTGGTCGGCAGAGGGCACCGCCGGCAGGCACAGCACACCCACGAGAAGTACTACCGCGATCTGCATGAACTGCTTCGTCACTCTTGTTTACTCCGATTCAACAACGACTTCAGACTCCTTTTCTTCTCCCACACCGCACTCAGGACAGACACTTACCCCAGTGAGAACTCGCTGTCTGGCAGATGAAGTCCTGAGTTATACAACTATTTTGTTCTCCCCGTTTCATATGAAAGATCGCCAGCGTTCTCTCTTTCAAGAAGATACCCTGAAACCTGCTGTGCTAGTGTTTCAGAATCAATAGAAACACCAACCAACTTGTCCGAATGGCACTCAATCAAACAACCAAGTCCCTTTAATACTTCAAACGCTTTGTTCCTAATTTCAGCATTATCCAAGTTTTCGAACCAAACACGAAATGTGTAATGGCAAGACCTTTTCACCACACGGCTAATGACATACTCCATTTCTTGCCCCGTCGTCGTTTCTACTTCGTCACCCAGGGAAAGGTCATAGGCAAAAAACGGAATGCAGCATAGCATGAACCTGTTCTCGCCAAGCTGCCTTGCCCAAAGTTGTTCCCAAAAGTATCCTTGATTCACATCTCCACACTTTGCGCGAATTATGAAATCTGCCTTATCACGCCAAATAGGATTCAAATGAACTTTTATTTCAAGTTCTTTCATAATCGTCAGCCAGCCCTACATCGTTCGTGAGGTCCAACATTCTCTATTTTCTTGGCCAAGGCCCAATGTATCCAGGTGGTGGAGTGACTGGTGCATCACGAGCACCTTTTGACGGATTGCAATGTGGACAAGCCAACTGAGCATTAGCAATAGTCGCGTTGCCCCCGCGCGCTCTTGGAATCGCGTGGTCGACCTGGGTTCCCGTACCGGCTCTCCCGCAGTACACACACGTAGCGGTCGGATCATCAGCTTTCGCTTGTCGTTTTACACTGTTGGGAAATAACTTTCCAGCTGTCGGACCACCAGCTGCCCCAGGCTTAACCTGGGGCATGGTTGGCTTCACCCTTGGAATCTTGTTGCCGCTTTTCACAGCCGAAAGTACACTTCCAACCTTTACCGCCTTTCCAAATCCTCCTGTCAGACAAGATATGGCAGCATCGGAAAAATCAACCTTTCGCCCTGACACTATGTCTTGAGTGACACTAGTTACAGCTCCTCTGAGACAGAGAAGTAGTAATGGGGGAAACTCTCCGGTGGGATCAGTGTTATTAATTGGATCGTTCGAGGTGTATGCGTATAGATCAGTGTCACCAGCTTCAAACTCCAATGAATCTTCACTGACAAAACGGTGGAATACAGGGCTATAGTATCTGCTCCTGTTATAGAACAAACTCATTCCATCATTTTCACGCCCCGTATATTGCACTGCATTCGATGACATGCCCGTGCTCGTCGTCTTACCAAACGCCTCATAGTAGTAGCTCGTCTGTACTGCCCCGGTCTGATTGGTCAGATTAAGCGTCGAGCCCAGCGCATCCACGTGGTAGAACTCGTTTCCGCTTGAAGCCTGTCGCACAAACGGCTCGTCAATGCTCAGTGAGCGTACATAACTCGCGCCCACCGCACTGCCGCCAATCTCCTGCTCAATATCGTTGCCATCATACAAAAACTGTGTTGTCGTTCCACCGATGGTCTTGCTGATTCGCCGTCCCAACGCATCATAGACAAAACTCCCGCTGATACCCGGACCGCTGATTGCTACCAGCCGGTTTCTCGCATCCCACGTATACGTTGTCGTGCCGCTCGCATCCGTGCTGGTCGTCTGGTTTCCATTAGCATCGAAACTCGCAGGCAAGCTATTAAAGGTGATCTGCTCATTCGCCGCATCGTAGGCGGCTAGCACGGCTGCGGGGAGATTCGTGGCCGCTCCACTGGTCCGTGCAAGCGACACGCGGTTCCCTGCCGCATCGGGCGCAGTCGTCATGGTGATCCTTAGCCGACTGTAGCAAAGACATCCCGAAAAGGCGAGGCTCTACACCCCCTAAGCAACATCTTAGAGTGCTGCATTAGCGGTTTCTGCGGTTTTTGCAGTTATTAGCCTGCAGTGGCGGAATTCCCCTTCCTCACGTCTCATCGCTATCATGTTGGTGTGAGCGTAGATAAAAAATCATGCCGTGGCGCTGATGTTGACCACAACAGAGCACAACAGACCACAACTGACTACAACAGACCATTTCGTTCACGTACCCAAGGCCGATAGATTGGGGACAGAAGCAGGGAGGGCACCCATGAAGGCGACAACACGAGGCACGAACAGGAGAGCGAGCGAAGGCCGCACGGATCGGCGACAGCCGACCGCGCGGCTGGCGCACGGCCCCCGTGCTGGTAACACGGGGGCGTAAATAACAGGGTCGCTTCCAGGGAGTCCAAGCATTCTATGAGCTTCACCCTGACCATTGACTGGCTCGCCTTCACCCTGCCGGAAAGTTCCCCCCAGGAGGTGATCCGCGTCCTCGGAGGCGACTGGGTGCGCGGCAAGGCTGGATTTCGCGGCTATCCGGTCTCGTGGATCACAACCGAGGGAGCCCGTGGCGTCGGCAAGCTGGGAACCGGGGCTCCCCGAAACGTGCTGGAAGTCCATGGGGATCTCTCGGCCGGCATTGTCTCTACCTGGCCTACTGAGAAGGTCCGGGAGGTCCTGCGCTGGATTCTGGATCATAAAGGGCATGTCACCCGCATTGACTGTGCCCTGGATGACCGGCAGGCCCAAGTACCGGTCAGCGTGATCCGGGAAGCCGTTGAACGCGGCCAGTGCATCACCCGAGCTGAGCGGTTCCAGATCATCCAATCTCAAGCCATTCATGAGGGTACACAGACCGGCGACACCCTCTACTTTGGGAGTCCGCAGAGCCAGACCATGCTCCGGGTCTATGACAAGCGGCTCGAGCTGCAGGCCAAGCAGCGGGAGGGCTGGCAGGACTACGGCGTCCGGTGGGAATTGGAATTCAAGCAGGACCGCGCTCAAGCCTGTGCTATCTGCCTGGCTGGACTGGAGGAAGCCTTCTGGTGCGAGCTTGTGGTGGGGTTCCTGCGCTCCTACATCGATTTTCGAGATACCACTCGCGAAGCAGACGATCAGGCCCGCATTCGGGCTCCCTTGCTGGACTGGTGGAAGATCCTCACGGATGGGTTCGGCAAGGGGCGGCTGGTGATCGAGAAGCAGGAGCAGACGATCGGCCGGGTCAAGGGCTGGATCAGCCGTGCCATCGCGCCCATGTTGGCGGTGGTCTGTGCGGAAAGTCCAGACGGCCAGGCGTGGCTGGAAAAAGAGATTATTACCAGCACTTCGCGCTGGAAGGAGCGGCATCTGAAATTGCTTGGGAAGAAGTCTCGAAAATCTTGTCTCACGCCGGCGACGGAGACGCGAGCGCATCTTGGGGGTACGGGGGTGTCGCCAGACTCCCCCGATTCGTTGTCATGACAAGCCTGCTCACCGTCAAGCAGGTGTGCGAGTGGCTCAATATGAAGCCCTCCACGCTCTACTTATGGGCGAGCCAGGGGAAGATTCCATGCCGGAAGATTTATGGTCTGGTTCGATTTGAACAACACGCAATCGAGGAGTGGCTTGCTTCGTTCGTTTCTTCTCGGCAACTCCTCTCCTCCATACCGCAAATGCGTGACCATTTCACCGATGTTGACGATCTCATTGCAGCGGCCAAGCGAGATGTCTATACTCCCCGCCACGGGGAAACCATAACACCGAGTCCCATGTGAAAGGAGGAAGGGAATGGGA
>MHEU01000050.1:32735-46791 GCA_001805245.1 Nitrospirae bacterium RIFCSPLOWO2_02_FULL_62_14
ACACGTGGTGGATGTCGTTCATGTACCAAGGCCAGCAGGTCCGGCGGTCGACCGGGACCTCGGATCGGAAGCTGGCCCAGGCGATCCTGGGAAAGGTCAGGGTCCAGATCGTTGAAGGGCGGTTCTTCGATAAGCCTTGTGACGATAAGCGGACCTTCGCGGAGCTCATGGACCGATTTGCAAGTGAGCATTGCGTGAAACTGGCCGGGCATCGCCGGATGCTGACCAGCGTCAACAACCTGAGAGGCTTCTTCGTGGACGCGAAGCTGGCTCACATTACTCCAAAGCGCATCGTGGACTATAAGAACAAACGGTACGCAGACGGAGTGAAGCCGGCCACGATCAACCGGGAGCTCGCGACCCTCAAGAAAGCCTTTAATCTGGCCCGGCGCGAATGGGAATGGTGCAAGGACAATCCCGTCTGTCGCGTTTCCATGGAGCGGGAGAACAATGCCCGCGATCGGTGGTTGACGCTAGATGAGGAACAACGCTTGGTGACTGCGGCCCCTTCGTGGCTCCAGGAGTTAATTGTCTTTGCCATTCACACCGGGATGCGTATGGGGGAGATTCTGGCCCTGACGTGGAATGGGGTCGATCTGTTCCGTCGGACCCTGACCGTCTTCAAATCGAAGAATGGGGAACGGCGAACACTCCCGCTCAACCAGACGGTCCTCGGGCTACTCACACGCAAGAATGCCGTTCGGTCGTCAACGTGCAATCTGGTCTTTCACAGCCAGATGCAGACGACCCTTGATCCTGACAACCTGCGTCGGGCTTTCCGGATTGCCATAACGAAGGCGACTATCGTGGATCTGCACTTCCACGATCTCCGGCACACGTTTGCGACCAGGCTGGTCCAGGCAGGTGTGGACCTGTACAAGGTGCAACGGCTCCTAGGGCACAAGTCGCCGATCATGACCCAGCGGTACGCGCATCACTACCCGGAAAGTTTGCGGGATGGGGTGGAAAAGCTGGATGCCGGACGGGTGGTTAGCACATTTTTAGCACAGCCAGCCGGGATGCCCAGCGAAGTCTGTGTAAGTGTTTGAAAAGTGGAGCCGGCGACTGGAATCGAACCAGCGACCTGCGGTTTACGAAACCGCTGCTCTGCCAACTGAGCTACGCCGGCCACCATTCTCGTTCGGGAGAAGCAAGGCGGGCCTGAATGGGAGGCATCATAACCACGGAGCGCAACGACTGTCAATTCTGATCGCCCGTGGCAAGAGCTGGCCGCCTCGCTGGACCTCGTGGAAGCTCATGGACGACACTCGTTGACAGGCCCACCCTCCATCGCTATGGTCATGCCATGCTTGCCGAATCTTCCGGCACACCCTCTCGGCTGAGGCTGATCGCTGAGCTGATCAGGCTGCCCAACCAGACCGGCACGCTGCTTCTTATGTTACCGACGTTGTGGGCCCTCGTGCTGGCATCCCACGGCCGGCCTGACCCTCGATTACTGGCCATTTTTGCTGCAGGCTCGTTCCTGATGCGCAGCGCCGGTGTCATTCTGAACGATGTCGCGGATCGCCGGCTCGACCGCCAAGTGGAACGGACCAGAGCACGCCCGCTGGCCAGCGGGCGACTGTCGATGGGAACAGCCCTCGTCGTATTGCTTGTGCTTCTCGCGATCGCGGGCAGTCTTCTACTCTTGCTGGATCGGTTGGTCCTTCTGCTGAGCCCCATCGCCATACTGCTGGCCGCCGTCTATCCCTTTGCCAAGCGCATCCTGCCGATTCCGCAGGCCGTCCTGGGCATGGCCTTCGGATGGGGCACCGTCATGGCCTGGGCGGCAGCCCGCGGCACCCTGGACCCGCAGGCCTGGCTCCTGTTCGGAGGCACGATCGCCTGGGCGGTTGCCTACGACACCATCTATGCCCTGCAGGACCGAACCGATGATCAGCGTATCGGCATCAGGTCTTCCGCCATCCTGTTCGGACAGTGGACATGGCTTGCCGTCGCCGTCAGTTTCGGCCTGATGGCACTCTGTCTTGGAGCGGTCGGCTGGATGTCGGAAATTGGATTGGCGTTCTACGGCATACTGGCGGCCGGTTGCGGATTCGTCAGCCAGCAGGTCAGGATGCTGCGCGGTCCCGTATCCCCTTCTCTCGCCTATTCCATGTTTCGGCAGCACGCATGGATCGGGTGGGCGGTTCTGGCCGGCCTCTGGATAGGATTTTTTTGAAACGACAACCGGACTAGTTGGCGGCTTTTTCGATCGGCTTGTCCGGTTTCGGCGCCCGCAGCGTATCCAGGTACATCGTCACGGCCTTGGCGTCATCATCGTTGAGGCCGAGATTCGGCATGCGCGTCTCCGGCTTCATCGACTGCGGGTACTTAACCCACCGGAAAACCCACGTACCATTCAACCGGAATCCGGCTCTATCCAGCGCCGGACCAACCGCACCGCCTGTATCATTCACCTGGTGGCAGGCATTACACCCGTATTTGTTGGCATAGAGCTGCTTGCCCCGATCGGCCAGCTTCGCGGCCTGGTCCGGCTTCATCGTCAAATCCGGACGCTGGATGGCGGCATACTTGGGTCGCTCCTTGAAACTCGTCAGCGCGGCCTGCGCGGTATCCAGCGCCTTCTTGGCAGCGATGAAGGCCTCCTGTTCCTTGGCGTAGACCGATTCGTCCGCTTCATCCTTGCCGGCCTTTTCAGCCTCGTCTTCCGCCTTCTTCTGCGCCGCGTCGAAGGTCTGCTTGCTTTGATCGAAATTCTTTTGGGCGGTGAGCTGCTCGCCCTCCAGCTTTTTGATCCTCCCGGGAATATCAAACTCTGATTTCATCCCGTGCAGCGTGCGGACATAGGCCACGACGGACCAGATTTCTTCTTCCGACAGGGTGTACTTGAAGGTGGGCATGGTCGGCACAGCAAATTCGTCGTCGCCGATCTTGTCACCCTTCTCCGGGGTCGTGTCCTTCATGTCGCGTGAAATGGTGCTGAAAATCTCCTCGTCCTTGAACGTGGACATCTCGCTCCTGTTCGAGAGGTCCTTGGGACGGGGGTCCGGCATGTTGCCCCAGTTGTACCCTTCGTTCTGGCGGCCATGCTCGCCGTGGCAGTGCATGCAGTAGTGGGCATAGAGCTTCTGACCCTTCGCCACCTGCTCGCTTTGAAACAGCGTACACCCGGCAGCGCCGGCCACGGCACTGATCCCCGCCAGCGCGGACACGAGCACGATTTTCCGTAGTCCCACGATGGTCCTCATGCAGACGGCCCTTTCCTCAACTTTCGAATGACGACAAATTCGAAGCCTGCCGCCAACCCGATGGCCAGCAGCGCGTAGAAATAGCTCGTATAGTCCGGTTGCGGATCCACGCGGAAATACCACCAGGACGACACGGCCTTCTGGGATCCCTTTTCCTTCAAGTCTCCGCTGGCCGGATCCTTTTTCCCATCCCAGACCGCAAAGGCGATATTGATGAACTCGCCGGGATTGAATTGCGTGTCGTTGGCATCACCGGTCGTTACCGCACGGGAGAAGACCACTTTCCATTTGCCGTCCTGATAGACCCCTTTGCCCTTGAGATCCTGCTGATCCTGCACCTTGAGCGTGCCGAAGCCCTTCGCATTCATGTCGAGGGCTTTGGCATCCTTGTTCTTCCAGAACCAGATGTTGACCGCACCGCCTTCCACCTCCGCCATCGGCTGGCCGTGCGCGAAATGCGCCTTCTTGTCCCCGACCATGAACTCGATGGCCGCGGCGTCGTCCGGATCCTGCGTCGGGTCGTCATACTCCAGGAGAATCGCCACCTGTTTGCCGTCATGCAGTCCGCGGACCCTGACGTCCTTGACCGTCACTTCCTGAATCCGCGTCGGCCAATGGACTTGTGGAGACATCGGAAATTGAGATGCCGCCACCGAGTTCCAGGCAGAGGCGGTCGGGTCATCCGCCGGCACGCTCTTGGTGAGCATGGCGCGGATCGACACGCTTTCCTGGGCCCACGCCGATCCACTTACCGCTACGCCGACGGCACATATCACGCCTCCTGCGAGCCACAGACACCACACTGCGAACTGATATTTTTTCATCTCTTCTCCCCAAGAGAGCCAGCCGCGCTGCCTCTGACTGCGCGTTCTTTCTCACCCGCCCGCCCCGGGCGCGCCGAGACGCGCCTCTTACCCATGGCAAGCACTTCCGATGTGCGCGCTCCGCGAGCACGAGAGGCAGTGTGGCTGCTCTCTCATTCCCACGTCCGCGGCTTCTGCCCCGCCCCGTCGTACTCGCCCAGGATGATCTTCCATATCTGCTCATCCTTCAACTCGAACTCCCATCGCGGCATCGCGGATTTCCACGGCATGCCTTCGACGGAGAGGCCGACGCCGCCTTTCTTGATCCGCCAGAACAGATAACTTTCCTGCAGCATGGCGATCGTCGTCGGATCCTTGAAGTTCGCCGGCGGCGGATTGAACCCGCGCGAGGCCGGCCCTTTGCCGTCGAACAGGCCATGGCAGGGCGAGCAGTAGGCGGCGTAGAGCCCTTTCCCCTGCATGACATTCTCCGGTGTATTGGGAACGGGATTCGACATGGCCGCAAATTCGCCTGGAGGCGCCGGGTGAACCGTGCGGTTCTCCGCGGGCGGCGCCGTGCTGGGCGCCGTGCTCGTATAGGTCTGCCAGCCCACCAGGAGCGGAAACAGCGCCAGCACCGCCAGGCGCGCCATCTTCATGGTGCCGTCCTGGCCATCCCCGCTGATGAAGCGGAAAATGGGGCCCAGGAACGACTCCATCGAGGTCCCGCTGAGTGTCATGAAGATCATGATTCCTGAAAACGTGAGCATGAGGTACAGCATGATCAGGCTGGCCGGGAGGGGCGCCGTGAACAACGGCATGACAAACTTGAGAAAGAGATAGAGGCCGACCATCAGGAGCGCTGGCTTCAGGTGTGTGCCGACTTTCATAGCGTCCTTCCTCGTTTAAGGGCTCAGTCCTGCCTTGCCTTCAACTAGTGTCCGTACGCCATGGCCACAAGGCCCGCGTCCGCTTTCATGACCGCCTTGCCCTTCGCCTTGCCCTTCGCCTTGCCCTTCGGCGAGGCGGGAGCCGGTGTCTTAACTGGCGCCGGCTGTCCCGGCATCGTGATTTCAGACGGACTGACCGTGATCGGCTCGCCGCTCATCTGCTGCAGGAACGCGATCACCGACAGGATCTCGTTGTTCGACAGACCGATCGGGTTCTTATTGATATGCGGCATCCGCGCCGGATAGTCCTTGGGCGGTCCTTCGTGCCGGTAGTCCAGATAGATATAGGCCTGGGGCTGCGTCAGGCTCTCATAGATAAACTCCCGCGAGAGCTTGGCGCCGATGCCTTTCAGATCGGGGCAGCGGGCCGATTCGCTGGGCCCGATGGAATGGCACAGGGCGCACTGGCCCTTGCTGAAAAAAATCTTCTGTCCGATCATCGCCATGTCGTTGGCGGTTTTGATGCTGGCCACGTCGAATTTTTCCTCGGCCGGCGGCAGCGAGGCCATCTGCGGGATGCTCAAGGCGATCAAGGAAAAGAGCCCCAGCACGATCATGACAAAGCCGATGACGCGGGGGAACCGCGATTGAATAAAGAGCAGAATCAGGACGCCCACGCCGATGACGCCGAGACCGATCAATTGCAGCAGTACGACTTCGCTCATAATCCTCCAAGAAAACGTTGGGCCCGTTCTGCCAGTTTGCCCGTTACAGGCTCAACAGGCGAACCGGCTCAACGGGCTTAACGCCCACTCCGTTCATCCAACTCGTGCGACCCGCCTGCCATGGCCGACATCGCGCCATGGCCCGCCTTGGCCTTGTCCCCCATGGTCGCCACCCAGAAGATAAAGGCGACGAGCATGCAGAAAATAAACGTGTTCAGCGACATGAAAGCCGCGGCATAGCCGAGCGCCGGCGAATAGGCGTATTCGGAGGAGTCCCGCATGACGCCATAAATATGCCAGTGCACCCGGGACGAGGATCGCGCATACCCCATCAAGGTCATCAGCAGGATGACCATGACCGCGTTCAGGACCAGCGCATAACCGGCCCGCGGCGGCATGCGCCCCCAGACCATTTCCGTGGTGGTCCTGGCGCTCTTGAGCAACAGCGCCGTCAACGGCGTGATCGTGAGCATCACGAACAGCACGATCAGCACCTGCGCGACCGAAAAGTAATTGATGCGGACGATGGCCGGGACAAAGTACCCCCAGACCCCCAACACAATCACGACGATGGCCGCCACCCCCAGCACGCCGCTCATGACCGCCCTGGCCAGCTTGGCCCAGGTGGCGGTCTCTTCCTTGCCGGCCCGCCAGTACATAATGAAGCTCATGAACGTCACCAGGATCATGAGATTGGCGACGGTCATCTTGGCCGACATGACCCCGAACACGCCCAGCAGCGGATGGTGCGTCCCACCTAATTTACGAGCTTCTTCGAGGCTCGCCACCAGCGAATGCGGCGTCATCCAGACCCCCAGGCACAGCAGCAGAATGACCAGCATCGCCAGGATCGGCTTCTTATATTTCGTCTCGGCCCCGGGGATCCGGTACGTGATGCCCATCCAGAAATAGTAATTCGCGCCCAGGAACAGCACGCCGATCAGCATGGCCTGGAGAATGAAGAGCCAGGAAAGGAAGCCGCCCATCAGCGTGATGCCCATCTGCTGGTTGTATTGGTAGATCTCGCGCATCAGCCAATAGCCGGCAAACGGCAGCGGCAACATCCCGAACACGCCGATGAAGTTGCCGACATAGCCCATCCAGTCGTAATGCTCGCGTTCTTCCGCCGATTTGGCCGACAGGTAACGGACCCCGGCGTAGGCGCCGCAAATGAAACCGCCCAGCACGACATTCGCAATCAGCCGATGGATATTGACCGGCCACCAGGTCGGATTCCAGGTCGCCGCCCAGGCGCGGGCCAGGCTCGATCCCTCCGCGATCACCACCGGGCTGGCCTGGAAGGTCGCCCAGGAGTTCGGCACCACCATGATGAAAAAGGCGAACACGTTGAGCAGGAACCCCAGGAACAGATGGAACACCTTCGCCCGGCCTTCCTGCATCGCATCCCAGCCGTACCAGTACAGATAGAGCGTGGCGGTCTCAAGGAGGAACATCACACAATAGAAGACAAACGACGGGAAAAAGATATCCGTCAGGTAGTTCATCAATTTGGGGTAGAAGCCGATCAACATGAACAGCAGGATTCCGCCGAAGAGCGCCGTCGTGGCGTACGACGAGGTCAGCAGCTTGGTGAACTCCTTGGCCAGCTTGTCATACCGCTTCTCGCCCGTTTTCCAGCCGACGATTTCGCACAGCCATGCGAAGATCGGGACCCCGAGCACGAACCCGGCCAGCAGCAGATGGATTTGGGCGATGACCCAGATGATGTTCCGGCTGCCGCCCAGTTGAGGGAAATCACGATAACTGACTTGCGCCGATGCGCCCGCCGCTTCTTCGGCCCATCCCGTGACAGGAAGCCCGAGCAGTCCCGCCAGCAACGCCAGCCCGGCGACAGACAGGCCCCATGCGTTCAGCCCGCCCAGGTCTCGTCCGTGTGATGCCTCGTGGTTCCTCATGACAGTCTCCTCAACCCTCACGCGCGTTAGGCTTTTTTCGCTTTTGCAGCCGCTTTTTTATCCGTTGCGGCGGGAGCCTTCCCCTTGCTCGTCTTGGCCTTCGCTTCAAGCGCCTGCACCGACGTTTCAGCCTGTGTCAGCACGCGTTCAGCCTTCTGCAGCACCTCGGTCGGCTTCAGGATCGGCGCGGCCTTCTTCTCATCCTTTATATACGACTCGTGCGGATGCGGTGTCGTCACGGGCATGACCGCCCACAGCAACAGCACCATCGCGACACCCACGGCCATGACCACCGTCAACATCAGCGGCTGATCAGCCGGCACCCGCATGAGATCCCATTGATGGACTCGCGCTTCATAGGGTGCCGTCGTCGGGCTCCCGGAATCGGCCTGCCGCTGCACCAGCTTGCCGAACAGGAACAGGCCTCCCAGCGTCAGCGCCAGCAGCACGACCGCCGAGACACTCCCCCAGGCTGTCAGCTCGATACTGATCCGCTCGGCAATCGGAATCGCCTTCAGCAGTTCAAGATCCAGAATCTTGCCCACGACTGCCTGGGAACCGGCGATCGTCTGGCGTTCAAGGAAACAAGCCAGCGATCCATAGGTGGCATAGAGCGCCGCGCCCTGCCACCAAAGGGTCAGCCCAAGCGAAGCCGGAGGCTCCACGCCCAACCGTTCCAGAAACACCGTCCGACCACTGAGGCCCACGGCCCAGATATCGACGGGAATGGAGAGTAGCAGGAGAAATGCCAGTCCTGGAAACTCCCACGGATGCTGGCCCATGGCGAGCAGCAGCAAGGCCAGGGCAATCTTGATCGGCACGCCGGTCCAGAACGCCGGCCACGCCACAGCCAGCCCCAACCTCACCGGTGACATCTGAGTCGGCTGATCCGTCATGCCAATTGAACCTTCGCGGCCTAGTCCAAAAATTCCCGGTTGATGATCGCCGACACCGTGAAAATCAGAATGGCAGCCATCACCGCGATCCATCCGATCAAGGCCACCGGCCGCTTGAAAATGTTGCGTTCGGGGCTTCGGTCAATGAACGGCAGCGCCGCAAGCAGCGCCATGAAGGCCCCCGGAATGGCGATCGCGCCGAGGAACTGGCCGAACTCTCCGGAGAATATCTTCAACCGCAGCAACTGGAAGAGAAAGAGGAAATACCACTCCGGTTCCGGATGGTACTCGCCGGGATCCGGCGTCGCTTCCTCGAGCAGGACGACCGGCTCGATGAACGCCAGGCTGCAGATGGTCGCGAACACCGCGGCCATCGCCACCATGTCCTTCCAGATCTGGCGCGGGAAGAAATAATCTGTCTTGGCCTTCAGCTCGGCCGGAGTCCCCTGGAACGGACCGGCCGGTCCGGCTTTCCGGAACAGGAAGATGTGCAGCCCCGCCAAACCCATCAGCATGGCAGGCAGAATCATCACGTGGATCACGAAGAACCGGCTGAGCGTCATTTGTCCGGGCGTGGCCCCGCCCTTGAGGAACCGGGCCATGAAGTCGCCGACGATCGGCGTCTTGTCCATGATCTCGACGCCGACGGTGGTGGCCCAGTAGGCCCGCTGGTCCCACGGCAACAGGTACCCCGTGAAACCAAATGCCATGACGATCCCGAACAGTGCCAGCCCGACCAGCCAGATCATTTCTCGTGGACTTTTGTAGGCGCCCCACAGAAAGACCTGCGACATGTGGGCGAACACCATGACCACCATGGCCGACGAGCCCCAGAAGTGATAGCTCAGCAGAAACCAGCCGTAATCCACTTCGTGAATGATGTACTGCGTGCTGGCGTAGGCGTGATCGGCGCTCGGCACGTAATAGAACATCAATAAAATACCGGTCACGGCCTGCATGATGAAGATGAACAACAGCACGGAGCCGAAGATGTAGGCCCATCGCGATCCGCCCGGCACCGGTTCGTTGAGCATCTTGGCCTGGAGAGTCTTCAGGCCGACCCGCTCGTCCACGAACGCGATGACTTTTTCTAATACGTTGGGTTGGCCGCTCATCAGACAATCCTGGTTTGCGCCTTGGTGCCGGCCTTGAATTCCATGTCGATGATTTCAACATTCCCGCCGGCATCCACGCGAATCGGCAACGTATCCAGGGGGCGCGGGGCCGGGCCGTCCAGCACCTTGCCGCTCGGCTCATAGATGCTGAGGTGGCAGGGACACAGGAAAATTTCCTTCCCCAGCTTCGGCACCTTCCGCCATTTGTAGCCGCAGCCAAGATGGGGGCATTTGCCGGAGAAGACGACGTAGGGAACATCTTTCTTGTTCGTCCAGACCAGGCGCCCGGTCTGGTCCCGGAACTCCATATCCTTGCCCCTGTATACTTCCTCCAGCACGGCCGGTGAGGCTTTCAAAATCCAGACATTCTTGTCTACCTCCGCTTCCGGCATGAAGGCTTCCTTGACCTTCTTCTTATACTTGAACTGCATCCCGACGTCGTCGGTCTTGATCCGATTGACGTTGCCGACCTTGAGCCACGCATTGTCGAACGGAGAGTACATCGGCTTCATGAGGTATTTCAGAACCGGGAAGGCGAGCGGCAGCGCGACCAGCGCTCCGATCACATGAGTCAGATTCATGAAAAAGGTCCGGCGAGGGACATTGCGCTCCAGCGTCGGCAGCGGCACCAGCACTTCCCCGGACTCGACATGCAGATGGTCTTCGAGGTGGGCGATTTCGACTTCGTGGGTCGTGACGTAGTCCTCGCGCTTGAGCGGAGGGAACTGCGCCAGTGCGTTGGACGCGGTTCGCAATTGCACCAGACCGTCCACGACCGATTGCACTTCCGACATCGGAATCTGACGCCCGCCGCCCCCGTTCCCACCCACCACGATATGGCTGACGTCATGGGAGAGCGGATCGACGATCACATGGGTGATTTCGCCGACCTCCCGGTCGGTGCACCGGACTTTTGACTTGAGCCTGGGCTGGTGCATGCTACTTCTTCTTGACCGGCTTAGGCGTATTGACCGCCGGATTCTTCAAGGTGGCCAGGAACGCCACGAGCGAGTCGACGTCCTTGTCCTCCATGAGCTCCTTGTATTTATCCGGCATCTTTTTCTTCTCGTACTCTTTCTCGAACCCTTCGGCCATCCAACTTCTCGGATCAAGAATCTTCTCTTTCATTTCCTCGGCCTTCATCAGGTTGCCGATGTTGTCCAACTCGGGTCCCCGCTTCTTGCCGCCCTTGCCCTCCAACTTGTGACAGTTGTAGCATTCCTGCAACTCCCACTGTTCCTTGCCCAAGGCGACAATATCGCCGGATGCCGGCGCGGCGCCTCCGGCCTTGGCTCCACCCGCTGCAGGCGCCGCCACTGTCGGCCCTCCGAGGGTCTGCAGCCGCTGCATGATGGCGCTGGCCTTCTCGTCCAGGGCCTTGGTGCGGGCCAGCAGTTCTTCGGCTTTGCCCTGTTCGGACGCTCTGCGCTTTGCTTCCAGCAGCTTGACGATCTTTCCCTTCTCGTCGTTCGGATCGTACTGAGGCCAGAGCGACGCTCCACCGATATAGACCACCGACAGCACCAGATAGAAAGCCAGGAGTGCCGCCACTGCCTTGATTCCGCCAAAAGTTGGAAGCGCCGGCGCATCCAACAAAATAAAGACCGCGGTCCCCAGCGTCGCATAGGCCAAGAACATGTAGCGGAAGATGGGAGGGAACCCGAGCGCCGTGGCGGCGCCGAAAAATACAGCACCAATGACAGCTCCGATGACCCCTTTCTTCACGACGCTCTTGATAAAACCCGGTTGCTCGCTCATGCCACTCCCCTTCTTCTATTCCCTATTAGATAGAGGACGGCCTGCATGACCTCGACTGCGCGCCCCATTGCACCCGCCCTACCCCGGCGCGCCAAGACGCGCCCTTTCCTCTGGCGAGCACCGCCCACTGCTGAAAAAATCTGATTGATTTTGCGTGCGCGGTGCGCGAGCAAGAAGGTCGTGCAGGCCACCGCCCTCATTTCGCCCCCGCTGGCGCCGGGCTGCCTTCGTGTGCGTGCGCTTTCGACTCGGACACACGCAACGTCAGGATGATGGCAAAGCTCACGATAATGTAAAATACCAATGTAATACCCGTAATCCACCAGGCCGAATAGGCCAGCGTCGGCGTAAACGACTCGGCGGTGAAATCCGGCACCAGATTGTAGGTGTGGTAATACTTGCGGAGCAACGACCGGACCGCGCCCATGAGTCCCATCGTCCAGATTGCGCTGAACGCCAGAAAGATGAGCACGAACTGTGAGGCGAAGTCGATCTTGCCCCAGACGATAGTGCCCTGCTTGATCGCGCGGTTATAGATGATGTAACTGACCACCGTGACGAAGACGAGGGTGATCGCAGCCGAGTTCTTTGCCGGCATCAGCGCCAGGAAGCTCCAATCGCCCGGCAACTCCAGTTCTTCGACCAATTTCGCGCCGGTTGCGACAAAGCCATGCGGCGTCATCCAAATGGCATTGCCCACGATCACCATCAAGAACGACACTTTGATCGCGGCGCGCGAAGACACCGTGAACGGGATAAACCGTCCAAAGACGACCGGCAGCAGCACCAGCGGCAGCAGCACGGCCAGCGACTTGGGATCAGGCACGGGATAGATCGTCCAGATGTAGGTCATGACGAACGGTAAGGCGATCATGACCAGCACGGCCAGAACAGAGATCCGCACACGCTCGACCCCTTCGATCCGCTTCATGCTTAACCATATATAGTAATTACTGGCCAGGAAGATCAGCCCGATCATGGCCCCCTGCATCTCGAAGAACATCGAGAGCTGGTCGGCCATCATATAGGGACAGATCGAGGCGTCATAGTCACAGAGCTCGTAGGCCAGCAGGTAGCCCATAAACGGCAGGAACAGCAGCGCGCCCACGCCGATGAGATTGCCGACGAAGCCCATCCAGTCGTAATAGGCCCGCTCGGAGTCGTCCTTCGCTCCCATATACATGTAGGCGGCGATCAACCCTGTGATAAAGCCGCCAAAGGTCACATTGCCCACCAACCGATGCAGGTTGAGCGGCAGCCAACTGTAGTTGAAGACCTTGTCCCAGAGCGTCGCGGTCTGGATGAATTCGACGATCGAGGCCCCTTCCGCTTTCGCCGGCGTGTTCATGAACGCCGTGGGGCCGTCGATCACAAAGAGCGTGACCGTGCCGATGATGTTCAGCAGCACGCCCAGTGCGATATGCCGCGCTTTCCTGTCCCCCTTCCACGCGTCCCAGGTATAGAAATACAGATAGAGGACGATGGTCTCGCCGATGAACAGCAAGGGATAGATGACGGCGAAGATCAGGAAGAAATGGTTGATCAGCCAGGTCGTGAATTGCGGATAGGTCGCCAGCAGCACGAAAATAAAGAGTCCGCCGGTCAGCGCGGTCATACTATAAAGAATGACCGTGACTTTAATGACCTCCTTGGCCAGCCGATCATACCGCGGATCCTGCTTTCGGTATCCCAGCCATTCCGAGATGACCACGAAGATCGGAGCACCGAGGATAAATGCAGCAAACAGGATATGGAGCTGGGCGACGATCCAGACCGCCGTCCGGTTCCCCGTATAGGGAAACTCGACGGTCGGAGCATTCGGCACCTGCGCATAGGCCGCGGTCCCGAACACCGCCAGAAGCCCGAACAGCATCAACAGACTACGCTGCCACGTTTTCATGGTTTTCGCCGCCCTCCTCCCTGCTTTGCGACCTACTTTTTCTTGCCGCCAGCCGGGGTCGCACCCTTTTTGGCGCCCTTCTTGGCATCCTTGGCATCAGCCGCTGGAGCTGCCGCCACGGACCCAACAGGCACCCACGCCTTCTTGCTCGCATCCCACTCCTGGCCCTTCAGCCCGAAATTGCGCTCGAACGCCACCAGCTTCCAACGGTCTTCTTCGGGCAGCTTGCTCTTCCAGGCCTTCATCTTGGTATTCGGCACGCCTTCAGAAATCCGCCAGAACCAGACCGAGTCCGAATAGAGCTTCATGCGGTCCGCCACGCGAAAATCGCGGGCCCCGGCCTTGACCGGCTTCCCGTCTTTCCCGTGGCAGCTCGCACAGTTCACATCGGGGTTGGTTTCCCCGATGAAGAGCTTGCGGCCTTCCTCAACAATCTTGTCGTCCGCCCACCAGCCGGCTGGCATATGCTTATCGGCATATTCCGCGGGAGGATCCGGCGGCGCCACGATCGGGCCTTCGCCACCCTCTCCGCAGCCCGACACCATCATCGCAAGGCCCGCAATCCCCACGAACAGCACTCCATGCATCCACGTCGTCAACTTCATCATGTTCCCCTTCTCCCTTTCTTCGGCACAAAGACCGACACTTTCCTGTATTCCATGTCAAAAAAAGACGCTTTCGCTTCAGGCTGCCCCTGAAACAAAAGCGCCCCAACCGTCCGCTTCGGGACTGCGTGATCGCCCATCCCTGCCCTACCCTTCAAAACCAACCCGACGAAATATGAAAAATGACTTGCGAATCCAGCAAACGAATAAATGAAATCCGGCTACCGCTTCCCGCT
>MHEU01000050.1:46803-57314 GCA_001805245.1 Nitrospirae bacterium RIFCSPLOWO2_02_FULL_62_14
AGCCTGGCGCCGGCCCACACTCCCCCCGAAAGAACGGCTAGCCCCGCCCCATAATAAACCCATGACGGCGGCTCATCCGACAACACCGCACACCCGGATCCGAAATTGACGGTCGTTTTTCGTTCAGTGTGGACATCCTTCGGATCAAATTGAGCGGTTATTTGCTGCTCCTGCTGAACTTTTCCCTCTTTATCCTTCAAGTAGACGACGATCGGATCGCCCTTGTTCTCGTTATGCAGATGCAGGGTAACCTTGTAATACCCCCGATCATCCGTCAGCGTCGTTCGCAGCACGGAGATACGCGCATCCTTCACGACGACTTCGACTCCGGAAACCGGAGCGCCGTCAACTCCGCATGCCGACCCTTCAACCGTGAAGCGATGATCCGTCTCATGCTCGGCCATGGCAACCGGAAAACCGGCAAGCCACGATCCGAGCCACACCATCGCCAAACCCAGGATGATTGTCCTGATGCGTGTGCGCCGCGTCACGGAAAATTCACGCCTGCCAATCCCGTTGCGCATCATAAATTGTGTACCCTCACGAGAAAAACACTCGAAGAATACACGGGTTAGCGGGCGTCAGGGCGCACACTTGTAGCATAGCTAATAGGCCGTGTCAACAACCTGATTGCTCTGATAAACACCACGATTCGCCAGTGTTTATGGGGTATTTGAGCGATTCGGGATCGGCGCGGCAATCCGGTTTCAACGTGCCCGTCGTCCGTTTTTGGAGGAACCGCTGGAAGAAAAACCGGCAGGAATGGATGCGATGTTAGAGGTGACCGCGCGCCCGTGCTTCGGATTCGGACCGCCGGGCGTCAGCCTTCCGTTCTGATTCCTTTTTGGCAACCCATGTTTCCCAGGAATTTCCGGACGCCGTATCTTCCCCCGAGAACGCAATCGAAACGACATCGGCATAGGCGACTTCGCGCGTGCCGCCCAACTCCGGGAACATCTGCAGCAGCGGCTTCGGGCCCGTTGACTCGCGATTGAACAGGTAGCCGACGATCTGCTCGCCCGACTTGAGCACGAGCGTCACATCGCCGCGATAATCGAACGCGAGCTCGACCGCCTCGGCCAGCTCGGCCGGCGTGGCGGGACGAAACACCCGCCCCTCCAATTTCGTGTGCTCCGGCGTATGGTATTTGGAATCCGTCACAAGCAGCAACGATTGCGGGAGATCGGCCTGCCGCGCTACCGCGCGTTGGGCGAGAGCGTGATTTTCACCGTGCGGCCGAAGCCGGACAAGGACCCGAACGTATCGGCGACCGCGGACGCTTCATACCCGCAGTGGACCATGCAGTCGGCGCACTTCTCATTCCGTCCCGTGCCATACTGGTCCCATGCCGTCGTGTCCATCATTTCCCGGAAGGTCTTCGCATAGCCTTCCTGCAGCAGATAGCAGGGCTTCTGCCACCCGAAGACGTTGTACGTGGGATTCCCCCATGGTGTGCACTGATAGTCCCGACGACCCATGAGGAATTCGAGAAACAGCGGCGATTGATTGAACCGCCATCCCCGCCTCCGGTTGCCCAGGATCTTCGCAAACAACTCACGGGTCTTGTTGCGTTTCAGGAAATGCTTCTGATCCGGCGCCTTCTGATAGCTATACCCGGGCGAAATCATCATGCCTTCGACGCCGAGCTCCATCATCTCGTCGAAAAACTTCCGGACACGCTCGGGATTGGCATCGTCGAAGAGCGTGCTGTTGGTCGTCACGCGGTGTCCGCGCCGCAGCGCTTCCTTGATCGCCTTGGTGGCCACGTCGTAGACGCCGTCCCGGCAGACGGCCAGGTCGTGCTCGTCCCGTGATCCGTCCATGTGAATGCTGAAGGTCAGGTACTTGGAGGGCGTGTACTCGTCGAGCTTGCGCTCCAGGAGGATGGCGTTGGTGCAGACATAGACGTATTTTTTGCGCTCGACGAGCCCCCGGACAATCTCCGCCATCCGGGGATGAATCAGCGGCTCTCCGCCGGGAATGCTCACGATCGGCGCCCCGCATTCGTCGGCAGCGGCCCAACACTGCTCGGGCGTCAGGTGCTTGTCCAGAACATGATCGGGGTACTGGATCTTGCCGCATCCGGCGCAGGCCAGATTGCAGCGGAAGAGCGGCTCAAGCATGAGGACGAGCGGGTACCGCTTCACGCCCTTGAGTTGCTGCGTGAGCACGTACTTCGACACCGTGAACATCTGGGAGAGGGGAACTGCCATCGGCCTCCAACTCCTGACGA
Organism: Nitrospirae bacterium RIFCSPLOWO2_02_FULL_62_14; assembly: GCA_001805245.1. Taxonomy (GTDB): domain Bacteria; phylum Nitrospirota; class Nitrospiria; order Nitrospirales; family Nitrospiraceae; genus 2-02-FULL-62-14. Next base: position 49,037 of record MHEU01000050.1, read on the forward strand.
ATTACAGGCTGGATAGTACCACCCGTGCGCGCGGATCGTCAACGAACGGCGGTCGATGCGCCCCTCCTAGTCGACTCGCCGGAGTTCCTTCCGGAGCTGGGCCTTGGCGCGGCGGCGATTGTGGCCCCGTGCCCCCTTTCTGGTGCTGTGGGGGGCTGGTCGGCCCGGCGTTGAGACGGAGGGGGAGTTTGGGCTTTTGCGGCGGCGCTTCATGGTAGCCACGCCGTCACTGGAGGTGCTTCGCAAACTGGATCATTGTTATGTATGTCGCGCAGCGCGACACCCTGCTTAGTGCTCAAACGCCATGGCCCATTGGCACAACTGGCGCGGCACTGCCCGAAAGGACGTCGTCGGAATGAATCAGTCGCGCCAAACACCGAGCGAAGCGTGAGATTCAAGGAAACACTGAAGGTGTTTCTCCGCGGGGCTCAATTTCGATGAACCAAAAATGAGCCCCGCGGCTCACGCAAGCGCGGTGTGGAGGCGCCGGGCGGGTTCGAACCGCCGCATCGCAGTTTTGCAGACTGCTCCCTTAGCCACTTGGGTACGGCGCCACGGCAGGCATTATAACGGCCGGGCTGGCCAGGCACAACAGCACTCGTGAAGCGAATTTCGTGAAGCGTATCTCGCGTACGAACGACGAGATACGAGCGACGAGATGCGAGAAAGTTACCGCTTGTTGGGAAGAACGGGAATCTCGCGGCTGAGTGTGGAGGGACGATCCGAAGCCTGCTGCGACTGCATCCATTCGGACAGCCCGTTGTCATCATGGCCGGGGGCAGGCGCCGATCCGCCGTTCGCCTCTTCAGCCTCTTTTTCCTTGGCCATCAATTCAACTTCCGGGATCAGGACGTCCATGAGCTGATCAATCGGCACCTTGCGCACGAGCTTGCCCTTCTTGAACAGGATGCCGACGCCTTCGCCGCCCGCGATGCCGATGTCGGCTTCCTTGCCTTCGCCGATGCCGTTCACCACGCACCCGAGCACCGAGACGTTGAGCGGGGCTTTGATGTGGCTGAGTTTTTTCTCCAGCTCGTTCGCCATGCGGATCACGTCGATCTCCACGCGCCCGCAGGTCGGGCAGGCGATCACGTTGATGCCGCGATGGCGCAGTTCGAGCGATTTCAGGATCTCAAATCCGACCTTGACTTCCTCGACCGGATCGGCCGCCAGCGAGACACGAAGCGTATCGCCGATGCCCTGCGAGAGCAGCCAGCCCAGGCCGATCGCGGACTTGACCGCGCCGGTCATCACCGTCCCCGCCTCGGTAATGCCGATATGCAGGGGATAATCGGACTGCATGGCGAACATCCAATAGGCGTCGACGGCGTGCTTCACGTCCGAGGCCTTGAGCGACACCTTCATGTTGGTGAAGCCTTCGTCCTCGAGCGCGTGGACCGCGTTCAACGCCGACTCGGCCAGCGCCTCCGGGCTCGGCCAGCCGTACTTGTCCAGCAACGGCCGCTCCAGCGATCCGCCGTTGACGCCGATCCTCAGCGGGACGCCCCGCTCGTTGACGGCCTTGATGACTTCCTGCACCTTCCACCAGGCCCCGATGTTGCCGGGATTGATCCGGACGCAGTCCACGACCTTGGCGGCTTCCAGCGCGAGGCGGTGATCGAAGTGAATGTCGGCGATCAGCGGCACGGTCATCTGCGCCTTGATCCTGGGGAGCGCCGCGGCGGCATCCATGTCGGGCACCGCCACGCGGATCACTTCGCAGCCGGCCGTTTCGAGCTGGCGGATTTGCTCGACCGTCGCCTTGATGTCGCGCGTGTCGGTCGAACACATGGACTGGACGGCAATCGGAGCGTCGCCGCCGATCTTGATTTTACCGACCTTAATCTGTCTGGTTTTGCGTCGCGTGATGTGCATGGCTAGACGATGTTGATAACGACTTTACGCCTCGTCAAAAAGTCTAAAAGTCATCAAGTCATAAAGTCTTTGTAGAGACTTTGGGACTTTCAGACCTTTGGACTTTACGACATTTTATTAGCTGCCCTGCTCGTCTCCGTCCGCCCCCTTCAAGCCCGGGAAGACGGCACGCTGGCCCTGTTTCGCGCGAGGACGGCTTTCAGCGGACACCGGCTGGGCGGTGCTGAGTCCGGCGGACACCTGCGTCCAGAGCCTCTTGGCTTCCTGGTAGATGCCGTCGGCGGTCAATCCATACTTCTCGCGGAGTAAATCCTGGGGCCCCTGCTCGATGTACCAGTCCGGCAGTCCCATAATCCGCGTTGGCACGTTCACGATGCCCTGCTCCGAGAGGGACTCGAGCACCGCCGATCCGAAGCCGCCCATCTTGGCGCCTTCTTCCACCGTCAGGACGCACCGGACATGCTTGGCCACCTGGCCGATCAAGGCATGATCCAGCGGCTTGACGAACCGCGCGTTGATCACCGCGGCGGAAATGCCCTCCTGCTCCAGCCGCTCGGCCGCGTGCACCGCGTGCCACACGGTGACGCCGACCGCCACGATGGCGATATCGGTCCCGTCTTTCAGCAATTCGCCCTTGCCGACCGGAAGGACCTTCATCTCCTGATCCATCGGCACGCCCAGACAGGCCCCCCGCGGATAGCGCACGGACACCGGCCCGTCGTGGGTCAGCGACGTCTTCACCATGTGCTGCAGCTCGTTCTCGTCCTTCGGCGCCATGACCACCATGTTCGGCACGTGACGGAGAAAGGCATAGTCGAACGCCCCGTGGTGCGTGGTGCCGTCCTCCGCCACGAGCCCGCCGCGGTCGATCAGAAACGCCACCGGCAGGTTCTGCGTCGCCACGTCGTGCACCACCTGGTCATAGGCGCGCTGCAGGAACGTCGCATACATGCACACGGCCGGCTTCAGGCCCTGCGCGGCCAGGCCCGCCGCAAACGTCACGGCATGCTGCTCGGCGATACCGACGTCGTACAGGCGGTCCGGAAACTCCTTCTCGAACCCCGTGAGGCCCGTCCCCTCGCACATGGCCGCGGTGATCGCGACGACATTCCTGTCCTGACGCGCCACCTTCGTCAACGCGTCGATGGCATGCGCCGTGTAGCTGGGCCGCGAGGGCTTCTTGGCCGGCGCGCCGGTCTCCCGCACGAACGACGGGCAGGCGTGAAACCAGACCGGATTCTTCTCCGCCGGTTCGTACCCCAGCCCCTTCTTCGTGATCACGTGCAGCAGCACGGGGCCCCTGAGCTTGAGGACATGCTCGAAAATCGGCAGGAGATGCTCGAAATTATGCCCGTCGATCGGACCGACGTACTGGAAACCCAGTTCCTCGAACAGCAGGCCGGGCAGGATCATGCCCTTCGCCAGTTCCTCCGCGCGATGCGCGATCTTCTGGACGTCCCGACCGATGTGCGGGATCGAGCTCAGAATATGCCGGGCCTCCTCTTTCATCTTGATAAAAAACTCGCCGGTGAAGGTGCGGTTGAGGTAGGCCGAAATCGCGCCGACGTTCTTCGAAATGGACATCTGGTTGTCGTTCAGGACCACCAGGAAATCCCGCTTGGTGCCGCCCGCGTGATGCATGCCTTCGAGCGTCATCCCGGCCGTCATCGCGCCGTCGCCGACCACGCAGACTACTTTATGGTGCTCGCCTCTCAGATCGCGCGCCTCCGCCATCCCGTAGGCGGCCGATACGCCTGTGCCCGCATGGCCCGCATTGAACGTGTCGTAGACGCTCTCCTCCCGCTTGCAGAATCCGCTCAACCCGCCGGATTGCCGCAACGTGTGGAATTGCTCCCGGCGGCCGGTCAGCAGCTTGTGCGTGTAGGCCTGATTGCTGGTGTCCCAGACGATCTTGTCCTTCGGCGTATCGAGCAGGTAATGCATCGCCACCGTCAGCTCGACGACCCCCAGGTTGGACGCCAGATGCCCGCCGACGTTGGACACGACGGACACTATCTGCTCGCGAATCTCCTGGCACAGGGCCGGGAGTTGCCCGGGCGGCATCCGCTTGAGATCAGCCGGGCTGTCGATCGTTTTCAACAATGACATATTCTGCACTCCTTTGGTGCCACGCTCCTTGGAAGTCTTCTAAAGTGCCAGACGAAATCGGGAGCGGCTTGGGACCTTTTCGCGAAGAGGTCTTGAGGTTAACTTTTATCAGTTTCCCACAAAATTCTCTTAGCTGTCAAGCGCTTAGGCCTTCACAGAGGGGGCCCGTGCAGGTTAAAAACGATAGGTCATGACCGTTGAAAGCGTAAAGTCGGCGGCGCTACCCCTGATAAAATCCACATTCTCCACTCCGTAGACCTGCCAGAGCACACGATCCCGGATCCGATAGTTAATCCCTGCCGCCACTTCAGTGACGCCGCGGTCGAGAACCGGTGAACCCGTACCACGGAAAGGACTGGAGTAATAATCGAACTGGGCGACCAGAGAAAAAGCAGGCGTCCAGAGATATTCCACCGCCGTCAGGGCCGACATGGCCGGATGTACCGACAGCCCGCTCACCTTGCCTGTGGGAAAAATGGCGTTGACGTTGGCGTAGGTCACCCAGCGATCGAAGACTGCTTTCTCCGCCGCCAGCCCCACCCCGACATCCGCATGGCCGCTACCGAAAAACCGCCTGTCATTGCCGGAGGGAACCTTCACGGCCACCCGCGCCGACACCGTCGGGAGATACCGGTCTTCGGAAAAGATCCGGTACTTGCCGCTCAGCGTAATATCGCCCAATCCGGCCTGGCCCTCGCGCCCACTGAACAATGTCCGCCCGTCCTTTTTGAAGTCGTAGAGGAAGCCGGATTTGCCGAGCGCATTCCTGGCCGGGGCCAGGCCGGTGGTCGCCCGCTCCGTGGCCGTGATGGCCCCTTCGAGAAAGCCACGGGAGCGGTAGAGCGCCGGAATCTCGAGCCCGACTTCAAGCCTCTCCGTCAGCCCGTACCGGAAAAACAGGCCCGTTCGGAGGGTTTCGAAACTCATCGAAACGTCGGTCCCTGCGCTCGTGTCCCGAAATACCGAGCTCGTCTCCGCCAGATCGACACGGATGTCCAGCGCCCCCTTCTGAAGCACCGCCCCCCGGTCCCCGGGCATCCCCAGAAACATCAGTTGGATGGGCTGGAAGTTTCTGACCGGGAACAATCCCAGGCCTTCAGCCCCGACTTGCGTCGCGCAGACCACCGCCAGAACGACTCCTCCGAATGCCCCGATGGATCGCGCCCGGCCGCGCGCTGGCCATGCCAGCGTCCTCAAAACGGATAATCCAGTCCGGCAAACACCGCACCGCCCTCCCTGCTGTATCCATAGTCGATCCGGCCGACGGTCCCGGGACGGATGATGGCCCGGAATCCGATGCCGGGAGTCACCTCGTAATCCTTGAACTGCCGCTTCTGGAAGGTACTGAACGTCTTCCCCATGTCGATGAACGGGGCCACTTCGAACTCGGCCATCACGTTGGTCACGCGCGCGCGCAATATGTGGATGCGCTGCTCGATATTGAGCACCACCAGGTGATCGTCGATGAACCGGTCCATCCCGTATCCGCGCATGTTATTCTGGCCGCCGAGCGAACTGCGTTCATAAAAGGGAACCTCGAAACCGTTGGTCGCCTGCAGGTTGCCCCGGACCACCAGAATCATCCGCTTCGATTCGCTGGGAAACAATTTTTTCACATCGAGTTCGAACCGGGTGAAGAGCGGGTTGGTCCCGTTCCGGAAATTCTGGTTGAGTTCGTAGTAGGACGTGATCTGGGTCCCGACCGTCGGCGAGATCAGATTATCGCGGCTGTCATAGTGGAACGTCACCCGGTGCCCCAGGATGGCCGCGCCCTCCATGCCGTTGACAGTAGAAAACAGCTGCCCAGAGTAGGGCAGATCCGTGACCCCCCCGCGCTGGACGCGAACCTCCCGGTACCGCTGTCCGACGGCAATTTGCGTCACTTCGTTGAGATACGCGCCGAATTTCCAGTTCGCCCGGACCTCCCGGGCGGTATAGTTGGACTCGTTCGACTCCGGCGTGTCCTGGCTGATGCCGAAAAAGCGTGAGGTGGCGTTTTTAAAAAACCCGCCGCCTATGCTCAGCGCGTAACGGCCCTCGCTGAGCGCGGGGTCGGAATACGTGAACAGCAGCTTGCGTTCGATGGTTTCCGTGAACGACGCGATGAACATGGTCTGCCGTCCGCCCGTATCGTATTTGAACAAGTTGTACGTGGCTCGGACGCCGAGGTAGGAGTTATTGATCAGCATCGGCGCATGGATGTATTTCAGCTCGCCGTCCGGGTCGGTGACCAGGATCGGAACGATCAGGCCGGCATCGCTGCCGTCGTTGCGCGCGTTCGACGCGGAGGGGATTGGAAAGTACGAGGTCTCAGCCCACGCCTGATTGATGCCGAGGCTCACTGCCGGCGACAGCAGGACAGCCAGGATGAAGGCACGTCGGAAGCCGGCCGTCTTCATTGTCGAAGAGAGACAGAGCGCGCCCTACTCCTTGCCCTCGGTCGTTTTGAGCTTGACGAACTTGTCGGACTTGTCCTGCAACTGCTTGACGAGGTCGTCGTAACCCGAGGTCCGGATGATCTTGGCAAACTGGCCCCGGTAGTTGTTCACCAGGCTGACGCCGTCCACCACCACGTCGTAGACCCGCCAATCCCCGCCTTTGTTGAGCAGGCGGTAATCGAGCGGGATCTCCGTCTTGCCGTTGGCCACCCTCGTCCGGACCTCAGCATAGTCGCCCTCGTTCCGTTCATTGATGTAGTGGATCTGCTCGCCGGTATACCCCTCGACCTTGTCGGCGTAAGAATTGGTCAGCAGCCGCTTGAACAGCTCGGTGAATTCCTCCCGCTGCTTGGCATCCAGCTTCTGCCAATGCGCCGCCAGCGTGCGCTTGGACATCTCGTCGTAGCCGAACCGGGCCCCGACAACCTTCTCCAGCAGTCTGCGCCGCTCCTGGATTTTGTCCGGCTTCTTCAACTTCTCGTCGGCCAGAATGCGGATGACCTCATCGACCGTCTGCTTGACGGCGGCTGTCGCCGCCCCACCCGCCAGCGCCGGCGCCGCCCAGGCGAGCAGCGCCGCCGCCGCCAGGCTTCCCATTCCCACCATCAGGCTTCGCATCCACGTCGCTCCATGCCGGTTCATATCTCGTCCGCTCCTTTGTGCCATGATAATCTCCACTGCCTATTTCACCTTGCCGTGCACGTACTGGCTGACTAATTCTTCCAGGTCCAGCCCGGATTCGGTGTCCCGAATCTTTCCGCCGGGCTTCAGCTCGTCGCCTCCGCCTCCCGGCGAGAGCGACACGAATTTTTCCCCGATGATGCCGCGCGTCTTCACCGAGGCAATCGTATCATCATACAACTTGATGCTGTCGTTGATGGCGAAGGTCGCCACGGCGCGATCGGTGTTCAACCGGATGGCCTTGACCCGCCCGACCTCTACCCCGGCGATTTCGATCGTCGCCCCGGGCCGCAATCCCGACACGGTGTCGAACTCGGCATCGACGTGATACAGATGCCCGCCGATCACCTCCAGCTTGCCGAGTTTGATCGAGAGATAGCTGAGGCAGACGAGCCCGATCAGCACGAACACGCCCACGATCAGTTCAAGCTTGGTTTTTTCCATGTTCATAGTCCGGCTCCCGTTGGTCGTTAATCGTTATTCGAACACCGCATTCCGCCGTTCGTGAAGCGTCCCGCGCCCGACACGGCACGGACGGCGCTTCACGCGAGACGCTTCACGGCCTGCAGCGACACCGTCCCGCCGACCGTGATGAATTCCTGCACCATCGGATCGGCGATCCGCTGAAAGTCTTCGGCGGGCGCCATCGCGGCGATCCGGCCCTGCTCCAGCATGGCCACCCAATCGGAGATGGAGAAAATTTCAGGGATCTCGTGACTCACCATCACCGCGGTGAACCCGAACGTCCGGTGCATGTCCAGAATCAAATGGTGGATCGTATTCGACATGAGCGGATCCAGGCCGGTCGTGGGCTCGTCGAACAGGATGATCTCCGGCTCCATCACCAGCGCCCGGGCCAGGCCGGCCCGCTTCTTCATGCCCCCGCTCAGCTCGGCGGGAAACTTGTGCCCCATGCCGGCCAGACCCACCCGCTCCAGTTTTTCGTCGACGCGGTCCTTCACCGCCGATTCGGGCAGGCGCAGTTTCTCCCGCAACGGGAACGCCACGTTATCGAACACGGTCAGGGAGTCGAAAAGCGCAGCGCCCTGAAACAGCATCGCAAACTGCTTGCGCACGTCATTCAGCGCCTTCCCGCTCAGCCGCGAGATCTCGACGTCATTGACCCACACCTCGCCGCGGTCCGGCTGGAGCAGTCCGATCATATGCTTGAGCAG
>MHEU01000050.1:57338-58216 GCA_001805245.1 Nitrospirae bacterium RIFCSPLOWO2_02_FULL_62_14
GGCCGATGATCGTCGTCAGCTTGCCCTTGGGAATTTCGAGCGTGGCCCCCCGCAGGACCTGCTGCTTACCGAACGACTTCTGGACGTTGACGAGCCTGATCATAGCCAAACCGTTTAGTCGGTTGAGTCAGTTATGCCCGTTGAGCCGGCTTCTCTGATCACGGGCCAAACCGACCAAACGGGCCTAACATCTTTTCTACAAGAGCACCGACGTTAAAAAGCAATCCCAGACCAGGATCATCACGGACGACAGCACGACCGCTTCCGTCGTCGCCGTGCCAAGCCCTTCCGCGCTCATCTCCGTATAGTATCCCTTGTAACAGCAGACCCAGCTGATGATCAGCCCGAAGCTGACCGACTTCCAGATGCCGCCGTAGACGTCCTTCCATTCCACCGACGTTTCGACCGAATTCCAGTAGACCCCCGCGTTCACGCCGAGCAGATCCACGCCGACCACGGAACCGCCGTAGATGCCCACGACGTCGAACAACGCCACCAGCAGCGGCACGCCGATCAGGCTGGCCACGACCTTGGGCGCGATCAGGTACTGCAGCGGATTGATCGCCATCGTATCCAGCGCGTCGATCTGTTCGGTGATCCGCATGATGCCGATCTCGGCCGTCATCGCCGAGCCGGCCCTCGCCGTCACCATCAACGCCGCCAGGACCGGCCCCAGTTCCCGGATGATGCTCAGCGCGACCGCCGCGCCCAGCGCGGCGTCCGAGCCGTATTTTCTGAGCGTGTAGTAGCCCTGCAGCCCCAGCACCATGCCCGTAAACCCGGCGGTCAGCACGATGACGAACGTGGATTTAAACCCGATGAAATGGAGCTGCTTGACCGCCTGGAAGAACCGGAACGGCGGGCGCGCCAGCCAGCCG
>MHEU01000050.1:58291-73265 GCA_001805245.1 Nitrospirae bacterium RIFCSPLOWO2_02_FULL_62_14
ATCACCGCCGTCATCGTCTCACCTTATCCTCTCCTGCGTCAGGTCGTCCACAAACCGCTCGAAGAACCGGCTCATCCGCTCGGAGGCCGTCCGCATCTGCGCGCGCAGGCGAAGAATCCCGCCGACGCACGACGGCGCCGCCACGCAAGCCGCCAGCCCCTTCAGCCAATCGGCGGGGCGCATAAACAGATTGAGATCCACCGGAAGACTCTCGTCCACGAGATCGGACACGCTGCGGACGATCACAAACGGCACGTTGTTGTCGACCGCCGCATCCGCCAGCGCGGCGCTCTCCATGTCCAGTCCGATCGCGCCCGTGATTTCCGCCATGGCCTGTTTTTCCGCTGAATGCCACAGAATCCTCGGAGCCGTCACGAACGACCCGGCATGCACCGGCAACCCGGCCCGCTCCGCCGCCCGCACCGCCGCCGCCACCATCCCGCCCGCACACAGCCGCGTGACGTGCTCGGACGCCTCGTGATCATCCGCCTCCATCCGCACGTCGGTCCCCACCAGGAGATCGCCGATCCGGGCCGGCACCAGCGCGCAGGCCAGACCGGCCGATACGATCAGGTCCACCGGATGCCCGCACAGGACCTCGCGGCACGCCGCCGCGGCCCTGTCAGGCCCCACGCCGGTCTGCGCCACAAGCACGTCACAGCCACCCCGCCGGCCGACAAAACAGCGGACTGTACCATACCGGTGCGCATGGCCGCCGGAAATTATCCGCCGGACCGCGGCATATTCCCAGCGGGTCGCCGTGAAAATTCCAACCCGCTTCATGGGGACCCTGCACGAGCCGGCCCGCTCACATCGCCTCTCCCGGCCAGAGAGTGATTACCCAACGCCTGCTGCATGCGTGGATGGAGCGGTCAGAGTCCGGGCCGGAACGTGTCCGCCGTGCGAACGGCATGGCGCAGCTCATCCGCCCGCATCTGCCCGCGAGCCCTGACGTTGCGATACATCGCGAGCGCCCAGAGCGGGAAGTACTGGCAGTACCAGTGGTAGCGGAGATAGAACACGCGCGGGAAGCCGGTGCCCGTGTGCCGCGCCTCCTTCCATGAGCCGTCTTCACGCTGATGGCGCAGCAGATAGTTGATCCCCCGCACCACGCCGAGAGAATCCGAGACGCCGGCCGCCAGCAGCGACATCAGCGCCCACGCCGTCTGGGACGGCGTGCTCTCGCCCCGGCCGGCCATGGCCTGGTCGGCATAGGACAGGCAGGACTCGCCCCATCCCCCGTCGGGATTCTGCTTCGCTTCCAGCCACTCCACGGCATGGCGCACGTAGGGCGCCGACATGTCTTCTCCGATCGACCGCAGACCCATAAGGACCGACCAGGTGCCGTAAATGTAATTGACGCCCCAACGGCCGTACCAGCTGCCGTCCGCCTCCTGCTTGTTCTTGATGAAGGCGATGGCCCGCTTCGCCGCCGGATGCGTGCGGTCGTAGCCCAGCGCGCCCAGCATTTCCAGGCAGCGGCCGGCCAGATCCTCCGTCGGGGGATCCAACAGCGCACGGTGGTCGGCAAAGGGAATGACGTTGAACACCATGTGGTTGTTATCCACGTCGTAGGCGCCCCAGCCGCCGTCCGAGCTTTGCATGGCCATCACCCACTGGTAGCCGCGCCGGATGGACTCCTTCTGCGCCTGATGGTCCGCCATGCGCAGCTTCGCGAGCGCCATGATCACCACCGCGGAGTCGTCCACGTCCGGGTACCGTTCGTTTTCGAACTGGAAATACCAGCCCCCCGGCTCGGTCTTCTCCGTCGCCGACGATTCCTTCCAGTCTCCGGCCGTGGTCGTCTGTTTGGACATCATCCATTGCCCCGCCTTCAACAGGGACGGGTGGTTCTGCGGCAATCCCGACTCGATCAAGGCATTGATGGACAGCGACGTGTCCCAGACCGGCGAGAAACACGGCTGCAGATGCAGGGTCTCGACCTTCGACTGTCCCTCGCGGACCGTCTCGTAGACTTCCAGGTCTTCGATCTCCTTGAGCGCCTTCGCCAGCAGCGGATGGTCCGCGCTGTAGCCGAGGCAGTGCAGCGCGACGGCGGAGTTCGCCATGGCCGGGTAAATCGCCCCGAGCCCGCCGTTCCCCCGCATGTGATCCAACATCCAGACAATCGCCTTCTGGACCGCCGTTTCACGAAAGGCCTGGTACGGCATGCGTTCGTAGAGCTTGAGCAGCCGGTCCAGCGTGATGAAAAAATTCCTCCAGGTGAACCAGGCCGCGTCCTTCTTGAAGGGCGGCACGTCGCCATAATCCATCAGCTCGCGCGGGATCACAAAGAGCTCCGCGATCCCCTCCTCCTCCGGGATCCGGCAGACCGGGCGGTGCGCGAAGACGATCAGCAGCGGAATCAGCACCGTGCGGCTCCAGTAGGAGATTTCGTAGATGCTGAAATAGAAGCGCTTCGGCAGCAGCATGATTTCCGGCGGCATGCTGGGCAGCCCGTACCAGTCGTATTGATCGAACAGCGCCAGCGTGATTTTGGTGAAGACGTTCGACGCCGCGACGCCGCCCATGGCATGGATGCACTCGCGCGCCTGGCGCATGAACGGCTCCGACGGCGAGACCCCCGACAGCTTCAGCGCGAAGTACGCCTTGACGGAGGCGCTGATCTCGGACGGGCCTCCCGAGTAGATCGGCCAGCCGCCGTCGGGCAGTTGCGTCGCCTTCAGATACCGGACCGCCTTGCTCTCGCGCTCCGGATCCACCACGTTCAGGAACCGGCGCAACATCAGATATTCCGACGTCAGCGTCGTGTCCGCCTCCAATTCTGCGACCCAGAATCCCTCCACCGGATGCTGGCGGTCCAGGATCCATCGCTGGCTGAGACGAATGGCCTCCTCCACCGATTCGTGCGAGGCCGCATGGGTCAGCCGGCGCAGGGTCGGATCGGCAGGCAGAACGGGATGAGGATTGTGCGAGACAAGGCGGAGCACGGCCTGCGGCGCATAGGCCTCGACCTTTTCCCGGACCTTGTCGGGAACGGATGCGAATAAACGATCAGATAAGCGTGCGAGTAACCGCTTCCACTGCTGCATAATGTCCTTGGAAAACCTGGCAGCGAGAAGATTAGGACTCGCCTGTTTCCGGCAGGAAAAACGAGCCCGCCAGGGCCTATGTCATACGAGGGGTCTTATAGCAAAGGGATTCCTGACAGTCAAGGGAAGGGGCGCTCGAACCCTTTGAACTTTTGCGGGATTCTTGGAAATTTGCTGGTGCGTCCAAAGTCTGTAAAGTCATCAAGTCGTAAAGTCTCCGAGACTCTGGCTCCTATGACTTGATGGACTTTCTGACTTGATGACTTTTTGACTGGCCTAGGCCGGCTGGAGAACGGCCAGGCGAACCGAGATCGTCTTCGACACCCCCGGCTCCTCCATCGTCACCCCGAACAGCGAATCGGCCACCGCCATCGTCCGCTTGTTGTGCGTGATGACCAGGAACTGGGCATCGGCCGCCAGCTCGCGCAGCACCGTGGTGAACCGGCCGATGTTCTCCTCGTCCAGCGGCGAGTCGATTTCGTCCAGGATGCAGAACGGCGTGGGTCGGATCAGAAAACTGGCGAAGATCAGCGCCATGGCCGTCAGCGTCTTCTCGCCGCCCGACAGCATCGTGATGCCCTTGAGCCGTTTGCCCGGCGGCTGCGCCACGATATCCACCCCCTGCTCCTCGTCCTTTTGTTTTCCGGTTTCCGGATCCACTTCGGGCTCGACCAGGATCAGTTCGGCCCGCCCGCCCGGGAAGAGCCGCCCGAACACCACGCCGAATTTCCGCTGCAGGTCGTTGAATGTCTCCTCGAACATCTGCTTGGTGGTGCGGTTGATTTTCGTGATGATCTCCCGCAGCGACTGGACGGACTGGGACAGGTCCGCCTCCTGCGTCGTCAGAAATTGATACCGCTCTTCGTGCTCGCGATGCTCCTCGATCGAGGCCAGATTGATGGGCCCCATGCGCTCGAGCCGGCCGCGGATCTTCAGCAACTCCTCCCGCACCGACATCGTCGCCGCCTCGGCTTCTTCGCGCGTGACCGACGCAGCCTCTTCGGGCTCGCGCAGCAGCGCTTCTTCGACCGCCAGCTGATAGGTTCCGGTCAGCGTGCCCTCGACCATGCCGAGATGCGTCCGGATCTCGGCCCGGCGGACCTCGATCCCCGTCCGCCATTCGCGGCTCACCGTGAGCGCCTGCCGCGCAGCCTCAAGGCTCTGCTCGACCTGACGGACCAGCTGCATCTCCTGCGCGTGGGTCTCCTGCGCCTTGACCAGTTCCTGCCGCAGTTCCGCCACCCGCCGGTTCAGTTCCTGGCACAAGGCGTCCTGGCGGGCGCGCTCGTCCTGGCTCTGCGTAATCGAGGCCGCCAGCGTGTCGAGCTGTCCCTGCAGCGCCTGCGCCTGCGCGACGCTGTCCTCCTGCCGTTTCAACAAGCGCGTCACATCGGCCCGGCACTGCTCGCAGCGCATCCGCAAGGCTTCCACCGCCACGCGCGACTCCGTCAGCTGCCGCTGGACCGCCAGATGCTCCGCTTCCATGTTCCGGAGCGCGTCGTCCAGTTCCGCCAGCCCGGCTTCCCGCGCCTCCCGCTCCTCCAGCAGCGTGGCAATCCGCTGCTGCTCGGCATCGCGCAGGCGTTCGTCCAGTTGCAGCCGCGCGGCGGCCAGCTGCTCCCGCTCGGCCGCCAGCTGCGCGCAGGCTGCAGTCAGCGTCCCGATCGCGCGCGCGACTTCCGCCTGCTGTTTTTCGAGATCGAGAATTTCGCGCCGGCGCTGCAGGAGCCCGCCGGTCGTCCCGCCGGTCATGACCCCGGCCGCATCCAGCACCTCTCCGTCCAGCGTCACGAACGTGGGGCCCTCCGGCGCCGTCCACTGCCCGCCCTCCCACAGCGCGACCGCGCGTTCCAGCGACTCGACGACCACGACGCGATCGAACAGCGTCGCACAGACATCCTGTGAGCGCGAGGCCGACTTCACCAGATCGGCCGCCAGCCCCAGCACGCCCGGTTGATCCTTGAGGCCGGCCCACCAGTCCTGCGCGCCGCGCTTCGACCAGCGGGGGTTCGCCGGCACAAACGTGCCGCGTCCAAGCCCCTGCGTCTTCAAAAACTCGATGGCCTGCCGCGCATCGGCCGGCTGCTCCACCATCCAGGCGCGGAGCCGCTCGCCCAACGCCGCTTCCATGGCCCGCTCGAACCGTTCCGGCACCTCCAGCCATTCCGCGACGGCCTCTTTCACGCCCGCGCAGGACTTGCGCAGCGAGACCACGCTGTCGTCGCCCTCGCGGCCATAGCCCATTTCCTCGCGCACGACGCTGGTCAGCGCATGACACCGGGATTCGACCGATGCCAGCTGCCCCTGCTGCTGGTTCAGTTTCTGCTCGGCATCCCGTATCTGGTCGTCGATCTGCTGCATGCGCCGGACGGCCGCATCCCGCTCCTGCTGCGCCTGCGCGATCCGCTGCTCGGCCTGTCTCCGATGCGCCAGGCACTGCTCCAGCCTGGCTTTCGCCGCAGCCGTCAGCGTGCCCGGCACGACCGCCTCGGCAGCCGCGCCGCCGTCCGACGGCAACGACAGGGCCAGCAGGCTCCGGCGTGACCGCTCGGCCTGCTCCAGCGTGGACGCGCGACGGCCGGCCATCTCCTGCGCCGACTGTTCCTGTTCGGCCAGCGCCTTCTCGCCCGCGGCCATCCCGGCTTCCGCCTGGACGAGCTGCGCGCGGCGCTCGGCCGCCTCGGCCGCCGCCTGTTCACGCTCGGCCTCCAAACGGACCAGCTGCTCGGCGGCCTGCGCGCGCTGCTGTCCGTACAGCTCGGCGCGGCTCCGCTCCACTTCGCTCGTCCGCAGCGCCTGGGCCTGCTGCTGCTCCAGCCGGCCGATCTCATCGCGGCGGCGCATGAGCGCATTGTCGCCATCCAGCATGCGGACGCGGATCTCTTCCAGTTGCGCGACGAACCGGGCCTGCTCGGCGGCCTGGGCGGACTCCTGTTCGTCCAGCACGGCCAGTTCCGATTCGACCATGCGCTGCTGCTCGCTGAGCGTCCGGTGCTCCCGCACCAGCAGACGGATTTCCAGCGTCCGCGCCTCGTCCTGCAGGACCTGGTAGTTCCTGGCCTGCTTGGCCTGCCGCTCCAGCGCATTGAGCCGCTGCTTGACCTCCGCAATGATGTCCCGCACCCGGCTGAGGTTCTGGGTCGTCGCATCCATCTTGCGCAGCGCCTCGGCCTTCTGCTTTTTGTACCGGACGATGCCGGCCGTTTCCTCGATCAGCTCGCGGCGCTGCAGCGGCGTCGCGTTCAGAATCTCCTCGATCCGGCCCTGCTCGATCACCGTGTGCCCCTTGGTGCCGGCAATCGTATCCATCAGCAGGCTGCGGACGTCCTTCAACCGGCACGCCACCTTGTTGATCAGGTATTCGCTGTCGCCGTTCCGGTACAGCCGCCGCGTGACCATCACTTCGTGGTAGTCGCCGAACTCGGGCGGCAGGAGCGGCGGCGCGCCCGGCTTGGGATCGGACAGGCCGCTCATGATCAACGACACCTCCGCCATGCCGAGCGGCTTGCGCGCTTCGGTGCCGTTGAAGATGACGTCCTCCATCTTCTCGCACCGCAGGGCGGACTTCGGGCTCTGCTCACCGAGCACCCAGAGGATGGCGTCCACGATGTTGCTTTTACCGGTCCCGTTCGGGCCAACGATGGCGGTCACGCCGGTGGGAAATCCGATTTTGGCTTCTGCGAAGGATTTGAACCCGGTCAGCTCCAAGGACTTGAGGTACATTCCGTCCCTTTCCTGGGCATGCCTGCTGCGGCTGGAATTTCCGGCACTTGTAGCACAGCCGAAAACGAAAAGCAAAAGGAAAACACAGGATGCTGTGGATAACCTAGGAGCTGGCTACCAGATATGGGGACTAGTGCGAGGCGGTCGCTGTACGCGAGAGAGGTTGAATCGTCACCAATTCCTTGGGAAGCGAGAATTCGACGTCTTCTTCGATGACCATGAGCTCTTCGACTTCGTTGGCGCCGTGGCTCTTGAGATAGTCCACGACCTCGGTCACCAGCACCTCGGGAGCCGAGGCGCCGGCCGAGATGCCCACCGCCTTGGTGCCCTTGATCCAGTCCTGGTTGATGTCCGACGACGAGTCGATCAAGTAGGACTTGATCCCGCAATGCTCGCCCAACTCGCGGAGCCGGTTGGAATTGGAGCTGTTCGGCGAGCCGATGACCAGGATCACGTCCACCAGCTTCGACAGGGCCTTGACCGCGTTCTGGCGGTTCTGTGTCGCGTAGCAGATATCCTCCTGGTGCGGCCCCTTGATCTTGGGAAACCGGCGATGGAGCGCCTCGACGATGTCCCGGCACTCGTCCACGCTGAGCGTGGTCTGCGTCACATAGGAAAGATGATGCGTGTTCTCCACGTGGAGCTTCTCGACGTCGTTCACGGACGACACGAGATGGAACTTGTCCGGCACCTGCCCGAGCGTCCCGATCACCTCGGGGTGTCCCGCGTGGCCGATCAAAATCAATTCGTAGCCCTGGGTGTAATCCCGGTTCACTTCGTTATGGACCTTGATCACCAGCGGACAGGTTGCGTCAATGGTCTTCAGCCCTCGACGATTCGCCTCCGCCCACACTTCCTTCGCCACGCCGTGCGCGCTGAAGATCACAATGGAGCCGTCCGGCACTTCTGTGAGCTCTTCCACAAACACCGCGCCCTTGTCACGCAGGCTGTTCACCACGTGGCGGCTGTGCACGATCTCGTGCCGCACGTAGATCGGCGCCCCGTAGGCCTTGAGCGACAGCTCGACGATCTCGATCGCCCGGTCCACGCCGGCACAGAAGCCTCTGGGGCTGGCAAGATAGATTTTCATGGGTGCTGGTTGAAAATGTTAAGCCGGTTGAGCCCGTTAAGCCAGTTAGGCTGGTTGGGCCGGTTCAGCCCGTTGAATGCGATTTCCGTTCAACGTGCAATACAACCAAACTGGCCTTCACAATACGGCAGCCACGACCGTTCCGTCAACTGGATTAGTCCTATCCGTTGAGAGTTCCGAAACCAAAGAGGGGACGAGCTGGCAGCCCGGTCTCCCTTCGTGCTCGCGCAACGCGCGGCCTCGGAAGGCCCTCGTTGGACGCGCGCAGTTGAAGGGAGACCGGGCCGTCGCTCGAAAGAACAGGCTCTTCCAAGAAAATATAAAAACACGAACGGTGACAGACCGCTTGATAGTCTGTCACCGTTAACGCTTCGCCACGTTCAGCAGGCTGCGCCATCAGTGAGTGCCTGAGCAATCTTGCCAGCTTGCCCGCTCTTCCATTCGAAGGGGTCGGGAGTCCTTCCGATAAGACTCCCGACCCCTTTTCTGGCGGCCAATTTTTTAAGGCTGGCCGGGGCGATTCGCAGTGCGGCCGTCCACCGCGCACCGCCCGTTTTGATAGCAACACAAATTGACCTTGCGTGTGCGGTGCGGGAGCACAGGATCGTCCCGGCCAGCCAGATAGCTCAACCGATGTTGGAAATGGCGCAGGAAAGAGCGTGACGGGTGAGCGAAGCGCTTCCCTTTTTCTTTTGGGGAGCGGTAAGGCTATCCCCAAACCGCGCGCGTCCAACGCGCACCGCCCACTTACTCCGAAAAATCTAATTGATCTTGCGTGTGCGTTGCGCGAGCGAAGGGGATAGCCTCGCCGCCACCCCACCCTGCCTACTTCGGCAACTTCAGCACCCGCCTGACGAGCCAATCCTCCACGCGGTCCGGCAGCCAGGCGGCCAGCACTGCGCGAAACCGCGCGTCAAGGCCGACCAGATAGCGCGTCTTCGGCCTGGCGGCGCGCAGGGCATGCGCGACCGCTTCGGCCACCACGCGAGCCGGAATCGCGCGTTGCGCCGCCTCCGCCATGGCCTCGCGCACGCGGGCGACGGCCTCCCCGTAGCGCGCTTTCGCCTCCGGGTCGGCGGCCGCTTCCATCTCATCGGCTGACTGCCGGGCCTTGTCCCAGATGCGGGACTCGATCGCCCCCGGCTCGACGATGGAGACGTGGATGCCCCAGGGCTGCAACTCCATCCGCATCGCATCCGTCAGCGCCTCCAGCGCAAATTTGGACGCAGAGTACGGCCCCATGAACGGCATGGTGGCCCGTCCCGCGATGGAGCCCATGTTGACGATGCGTCCCCGGCCCTGCCGCAGCAGCGGGAGAAACGCCTGCGTCACCGCCACCTGCCCGATGACATTCACCTCGAACTGCTTCCGCACATCCGCCAGCGGCACCACTTCCAGCGGGCCGCCGACCCCGATGCCGCCATTGTTGACCAGCCCCGCCAGGCCGGCCGCGCCGACCGCGGCGACGACGGTCTCCGCAGCCTTTTTGATCGACGCTTCGTCGGTGACATCCAGCAACAGGGGCACCAGCCACTTGGACGCCTTCGCCTTCAAGGCCTCCCCGTCGGCCGGATTGCGCACGCCGGCAAAGACCCGGTAGCCCAGCTCGTCAAGATAGAGCGCGCAGGCCTCTCCGATGCCGCTCGAAGCGCCGGTGATCACAATCCCGCCTGGTGTGGAAGAAGCCATGCCGATGCCGTCATGTTCCGTTAAGCGCACGAACGGCGCTACCCTACCCCAAACATCCCGTCGATGGAAGAGCCCCACGTTCGTCCCCTTTAAGTATGGGTAATCGATGTATGTGCGGCGCAGGGAAGAACGTGACAGGTGAGCGAAGCGCCACTCTTATCTCAGGGGGAGCGCACCGGGCTTTCCCCAACTGCGCGCTCTTTCTCACCCGCCCGCCCCAGGCGCGCCGAGACGCGCCTTGTACCCGTGGCGAGCACCCTTCTGAGGTGTGCGCGTTCTGCGAGCACAGGATCAGCAGGCCAGCCCGACAGCCCAACCGATGTACGTATGGCGAGGGGAAGAATGTGATAGGTGAGCGAAGCGCTTCTATTCTCTTTTCGAGGGAGCGGCGAGGCCATCCCCCAAACTGCGCGCGCTTTTTCACCCGCCCACCCCGGCGCGCCGGACGCGCCCTTTACCCGTGGCGAGCGCCTTCTTCTACCTATCCCTCACCCAAACAGGCGACGTGGTTGACTCGCAACTGCGCGCGTCCAACGAGGGCCTTCTGAGGCCGCGCGTTGCGCGAGCACGCAAGTCAACCAGGGAGCCTGTTCACAATACCCGCGCGTTGCACGAGCACGGGGAGGTAGCCTTGCCGCACCCCCTCTCAACTCCCCCTTCCCTTGACACCCCGTCTCCGTCCCTTTACGCTGACGTCAGGATGGCGCCTGCCTCCAGCAAGAAAATCTTAGTGGTCGAAGACGAGCGGGACATTCTCCAGCTCGTCAAACTTTACCTCGAAAAAGATGGCTACCGCGTCAGCACGGCCACGACCGGGCCGGAGGGGCTGAAAGCCGTCAAGGCCGAACATCCCGACGTGCTCGTGCTCGATCTGATGCTCCCCGACATGGACGGGCTGGAAGTCTGCAAGCGGCTCCGGGCCGACCAGCAGACCGCGACCCTCCCCATTATCATGCTGACCGCGAAAGCGGAGGAATCAGACACCATCATCGGCCTCGAACTGGGCGCCGACGATTACGTGACCAAGCCCTTCAGTCCGAAGGCGCTCGTGGCCCGCGTGAAGGCGCTCCTGCGCCGGGTCGAGCGCTCCAGGGAGGATGCGCCGTCCCGCTCCACGTACGGCGCGCTCGTCCTCGATCGTGACCGCCACGAAGTCAAGGCGAACGGCAAGGACATCACGCTGACCGCCAAGGAGTTCGGCCTGCTGGAATATCTGCTCCAGCACCCCGGCCGCGTGATGACCCGCGACGTCCTCCTCAACGCCGTGTGGGGCTACGAGTACTACGGCACCACGCGCACGATCGACGTGCACGTCCGCCGGCTGAAGCAGAAAATCCCGCTGCTCAACGACGCCATCATCTCGATCAAATCGCTGGGCTATAAACTCAAAGAACGTGAAACGTGAAGCGCTTCGCCGTGAGACTGGCGTGACGAGCGAGAAAGGCGAGACGTGTAACCCGATGTTTCACGCGAGACTGGCGAGAAAAGCGCGAATGGCGGGAACAGTAAAAACGAGAAACGCGAGTTGTACGGGAGAGCGAGTCGCGCAAGTCGTGCCTGTCCCGCGCGTCTCGCGTTCTTGCCTGTCGCGCGAGCCTCGCACACTCTTATGAATCTCTCCATCCGCTGGAAAGTCGCGCTGGGCACGTTGCTGGCCCTCTCGCTGGGGCTGGCGGTTGCGGGCATCCTGGCATTCCGTTCGATCGAGCGCCTGGAACTGCTGCGCGCGGAGGAAGCCCTAGCGGCCCGCACGGGGCTGATCGCCTTCACGCTGGAGCCGCTCCTCGCCCGCTCCACGGACCGGCCCCGCCTGCAAGTCATGGCCAGGGAACTGGGCCGCCAGGCCAGCGCCCGCGTCACGGTCATCGATCATGCGGGGACCGTGCTGGCCGACAGCGACGTCGCGGACGACGCCGTTTCGCGGATCGACAATCACGGCATGCGCCCGGAGGTCCGACAGGCCTTCGCCGCCGGTCGCGGGACGGACGCGCGCCTCAGCGACACCACCGGCCGGCGGACGGTGTACCTGGCGCTGCGGGTAAACCCGCCCGGCTCCGCGCACCCTTCGATTGTCAGGCTGGGCCTGCCCCTGACCCTCCTCGAGCAGCGGGTCCACGACCTGCAGGGAACCCTGGCGATCGCGTTCGGCGTGGCCTTCATTGTCTCGGTCACGGTGAGTTTCCTGATCGCCCGGGGACTCACGCGTCCGCTGCAGGACATGGCGGCCGTCGCCCGCCAGCTGGCCGGCGGCGCGTTGGGGCAGCGCGTGCAGATCCGGTCGGGCGACGAGGTGGGCGTCCTCGCCGCCACGCTCAACCAGATGGCGGATCAGATGGATCGCGACATCACGGCCCTGCGCCGGCTCGAGCAGGTCCGGAAGGATTTCGTCGCCAACGTCTCGCACGAGCTGCGCACGCCGCTGACCTCGATCAAGGGCTACGTCGAGGCGCTGCTGGACGGCGCCAAGGACAACCCCGAGGAAGCCACGCGCTTTCTCCAGATCATCCTCAAGCAGAGCGACCGCCTCAATCTCATCCTGGAAGACCTGCTGCAGTTGTCCCAGATCGAGTCCGGGATGGTGCGCTTCAAGCGCGACCCGGTCCACCTCCACGCGCTGGTTGAACGCCTGCTTCCCCTGATCAAACCGCTGGCGGACAAGAAGCGGCAGTCGCTCACCGTGGCGATTCCTCCGGACCTGCCGCCCGTGTCCGGCGACGAGGACCGGCTCGTACAGGTGCTGACAAATTTATTGGACAATGCCATCAAGTACACGCCGGAGGGCGGGACCATCGGCATTGCGGTCGGCCTTGCCGCGCTGCCGGCGGGCGACCCCGCGCAGGTGGAGCTGAGCGTCACCGACACGGGCATCGGCATCCCGGAAGCGGACCGGCCGCGGGTCTTCGAGCGGTTCTACCGCGTGGACAAGGCGCGTTCGCGCGAGATGGGGGGGACAGGCCTGGGCCTGTCGATCGTGAGACACATTGTGGAAGGACACGCCGGTAAAATCTGGGTGGAAGGCGTTCAGCCCACGGGCAGCCGGTTCGTGCTCCGCCTGCCAATCGCTGAATCGGAAGGTCTTTCAAGTCAGCGTAAGTCAGAAAGTCTATAAAGTCGCAAAGTCTTCAGGTCATTAAGACTTGATGACTTGACAGACTTTCTGACTTGACAGACGTAATTCTTCTCTAGACGTGACGACTTTTCGACTTTCTGACTATTGCTCCGCCCAACCGAAAACAAGGTAGATGGCCATCGCCGCCAGCGCCGCGCCCGGCAGTGTGAACACCCAGGCATAGACGATCTTCGCCGTCACGCCCCATCGCACGGCGGACAGGCGCTTCACCGCCCCCACGCCCATTACCGACGACGTGATCGTATGCGTCGTGCTGACCGGCAGGCCGATGTGCGCCGTGGCCAGCAGCACGGCCGCCGCGCCGGTTTCGGCCGCAAAGCCGTGCACCGGCTCCAGTTTCACGATCCGCGTCCCCAGCGTGCGGACGATCCGCCATCCGCCCGACGCCGTGCCGAGCCCCATGGCGGCGGCGCACGACACGACCACCCACGTCGGCACCTCCCCGCTCGTGATCTGACCGGCCGACAACAGGGCCAGCGTGATGATGCCCATCGCCTTTTGCGCGTCGTTGGCGCCGTGGCTGAACGCCATGAAGCTGGCCGACACCAGTTGCAGGCGGCTGAAGAGGCGCGTCGCGATGCTCCGGTGCGCGCGGAAGAACAGCCACGTGATGGCGACCATCAGCGCCAGGCCGACCGCAAATCCGCAGAGGGGCGAAATGATCATGGCTTCCAGCACCGAGCGCAGGCCCGAGAACTTCACCGTCTCCCAGCCGCCGTGCACGGTCGACGCCCCGACCAGCCCGCCGATGAGCGCGTGCGACGAGCTGGTCGGCAGCCCGAGCAGTAGCGTGCAGAGGTTCCACAGAATGGCCCCGGCCAGCGCCGACGCCACGACGGCCTGCGTCACCGTGGACGGATCGACGATCCCCTGGCCGATCATTTTCGCCACGGCCGTGGACATGAACGCGCCGGCCACGTTGAGCACGCCTGCCAGGAGCACGGCCGCCATCGGGCTCAGAACGCGCGTGGACACGACCGTGGCGATCGCGTTGGCGCTGTCGTGCCACCCGTTCGAAAAGTCGAACAGCAGCGCCAGCACCACGACGAGCAGGAGCATCCCGGAGAGCTCAGGCATGCCGGCCTCGTGAAACGTGAGACGTGAGACGTGAGACGAGGGAGATCATTTGCACAGAAGTCTCAGGCGGGAATTCATCGTCGTGGCTTTTTTCGTCTTCCGTCTAACGTTTTACGTCTCACGCCCGTTCAGCTGTGTTTCAGCGAGATGCGTTCCAAAATATTCGCCACGTCTTCGCAGCGATCGGTGCCCTCTTCGAAGGCTTCGTAAATTTCCTTCCACTTGATCACGGCCACGGGATCTTTTTCGCCTTCAAACAACGCGGAGATCGCATCGCGCGTCAGCCGGTCCGCTTCATTTTCGAGACTGTTCACGCGGACATTGCACTCGGTCACATCGGCATGGGGCTTGCCCAGCACATCCACGCCGGCTGCGACGGCGACGGACGCCTGGTACAGGATGTTGGACAGCTTGATGGCCATCTCGGTCGGCTTGGCCACCTTGAACACGACAAAGCGGTCCGCAACGGCCTCGACCAGGTCCAAAATATCGTCCAGGGCGCTGGCCAGGTCGTGGATATCTTCCCGATCGATCGGCGTGATGAACGTCTGATTCAATCTCCGGGCGATGTCGTGCGTGATGCCGTCCCCGACGTGCTCGACGTCCTTGATCCGGCGTGCCTGGTCGGCGGGATTCTGATAATTCCCCATCATCTCTTTCAACAACCGGCTACCTTCAACCACGTTGTGGGCGTCCTTCTGGAACATCTCGAAGAAGGCCTCGTCCTTGGGAATCAAACTGAACATGTTCACCCCAGTTATGAGTGCTGAGTGCTGAGTGCTGAGTTGCAGAAACGGAACTCACAACTCATAACTCTAAACTCAACACTTGGTTTGCTTACCATCTGACTAACGCCGTTCCCCACGTCAGTCCCCCGCCGAACGTCCCCAACAGCACCAGGTCGCCCGGCGCGATCCGCCCCTCGCGCACCGCATAATCCAGCGCGATCGGCAGCGACGCCGACGAGGCGTTGCCGAACCGCTCCAGCACCGAATACATCTTGTCGGGTGGAAAGCCCAGCCGATCCAGCACCGCCGACAGCAGGCGCCCGTTCGCCTGGTGGAACACGACCCGGCCCAGATCGGACTCCCCCACGCCGAATTCCTTGAGCGTCTCCGTCACCGCCTCCGCCAGCCGCCTGACCGCCACGCGGAACAGCGGGACGCCCTGAATGCGGATCGTGTGTTCATGCGCGCGCACCGTCTCACGGCT
>MHEU01000050.1:73282-75187 GCA_001805245.1 Nitrospirae bacterium RIFCSPLOWO2_02_FULL_62_14
CCGTCGGCGCCGAGACCTCGTCACCCGTCACCAGCGCCGCGCCGGCGCCGTCTCCGAACAGAATCGCCGTCGCTTCGTCCGCCGGATCCAGAAACCTCGATTTCACCTCGGCCGCCACCACCAGGCAGCGGCGATACTGCCCGCTGCGAATGAAGGCATCCGCCATGGACAGGCCGTACAAAAACCCCGAGCAGGAGGCCGAGACATCAAACGCCGCCGCGCGCGGGGCATTGAGACGCTGCTGCAGCAGGCAGGCCGTGGATGGAAACGCCATGTCGGGCGAGGTGGTCGAGAGCAGAATGGCCTCCACCGAGTCGGGGCCGACGCCGGCCGCCTCGCAGGCCTTCCGGGCCGCCTGCTCGGCCAGATCGGACGAGGCTTCGTCCTCCGCCGCCCAGCGGCGCGTCCGGATCCCGGTGCGCCGCTCGATCGCCTCGGCGTTCAGCCGGAGCGGGCGGCTGACCTCGTCATTGCCCACCACCCGGCTGGGCAGATACGAGCCGGTCCCGACAATCCTGCTGCGCCGCACGTGCTCCTCCACCTATCGATGCGAAAGATCGAGTCGCCTCGCTTAAGCCGTATTATTCATGAGCGCTTCTGCTGCAATCACGGATTCGCGGCTACGACAAGCCTGCACGCAGCTTACCGGCGTGCAGGCGGGCGGGCTCGCCGCTCGCCCCCTCGACGTACTGTTTCAAGTACGCCTCGGGTTCTTCGGCTCCACGCGCCCGTCTCGCTACGCGACTGCGTGCTTTCGCGACGAACCGTCATAAACAATACAGCTTAACGAGGCGGATTATAGGAGCCCGCCCCGGAGGCGTCAATGGCGTCCCGCCGCCTGTGTGTAAACAGCGGGTTAATTTTTGCGGCGCGGTTGAATTTGCACAGGCGATTTGCTAGGGTGACGGCAATGTACGGACACCTCCCGCTTGAACGCATGCGCACCCTCTGTTCATCGCGTGCCGTGAGTGCGTCCCTGACGCTGCTGGCCGTCCTGGCCATGAGCGCGGCGGGCGGGTGCGCCAGCAAGCCGAAACCGGCCGAGGATGGAAAGTCCGGCGAGACCCTCAGCTCCACCGACGAGCAGATCTTCCTCGGCGACACGATCGAGAAAAACTACGACCCCAACGTCATCATCAAGCGGGCCGAGTCGTTCTTCGAGAAGGAAGACTACGCGGAAGCGATCATCGAATACCAGCATTTCCTGGACCTGCACAAGGTCCACCAGCTCGCGCCCTACGCGCAGTTCCGATTGGGCGAAAGCCACATGAAGATGATGAAGACGATCGACCGCGACTCCAGCCCCGTCACCATGGCGCTGGCGGCACACAACAAGCTGCTGACAGATTTCCCGGGCAGCCAGTGGGAAGCCGAAGCGCGGGAGCAGATCAAAGCCTGCCAGATCTTCATGGCCCAGAACGCGATGTTCATCGGCAAGTTCTATATCCGGCGCGAGGCCTATCTGGCCGCCGCCCACCGCTTCGAAGCGATCGTCAAGGACTATCCGGATCTCGAAGAGATCGTCCAGGAATCCCTCTACTACCTGGCGCTGTCCTACAGCGAACTGGCGTTGGGAGACTGGGCCAAGGACTCGCTGACAGCGCTCAGCCAGCGCTATCCCGACAACAAATTCCAGTCACAGAGTCAGAAGCTGCTGGCCAAGATCAACCGCCATCCATCAGAGCCGACGACGGTAGCCTCCCCCATTGCGACAAACGGATCCTCCTCCGGACCCGTGAGCGTCGCCCGCGAACCGCACACACCAGCGCCGGCAGCAGCAGCCCCAACACCGGCGTTCAGATAATCGCGCTCCCGTGAACAGGCTCCCTGGTCGACTCGCGTGCTCGCGCAACGCGAACGAGGGAGCGAGCTAGCGGCTTGGTCTCCCCCTGTGCTCGCAGAGGC
>MHEU01000050.1:75222-75832 GCA_001805245.1 Nitrospirae bacterium RIFCSPLOWO2_02_FULL_62_14
GTGGGCGGGTGAAAAAGAGCGCGCAGTTCCGAGTCAACCACGTCGCCTGCAGCCAGAGGACAGACAAGAAACGGCTCTCGCCTCCTCATGGATAACCGCGCCGCTCCCTCAAATAAAAAATAGAAACGCTTCGCTCACCCGTCGCATTCTTCCCCGCACCATTCCTACATCAGTTGAGCTATCAGGCTGGCCGGGACGATCCTTGTGCACCCGCACCGCGCACACAAGAACAATTTAAATTGTTATCAAAACGGGCGGCGCTCGGTGCATGGGCGCACTTTGGATCGCCCGGCCAGCCTTAGGTGGGCGAGAAAAAGCTCCCAAGGTTGATCAAAATACGGTTCAGGCTCTTTTCGCTCAAGGATGGCCTGCATGATCCATAGTGCGCGCATCGAACGAGCACAGTTTCATCGTGCGCGTTCTGCGAGCACAGGATCATCAGGCCATCCGGATAGCCAAACTGACGTGTGTGTGGAGCAAGGAAGAACGTGACAGGTGAGCGAAGCGCTCTCTCTTCTCTTCGGGGGAGAGCGGTTTCCATTCTTGCGTCTTTGTCTTGCTTCTTCGAGCGGCGAGTCGGTCTGCCTTTGACTGCGCGCGTCCAACGAGG
>MHEU01000050.1:75867-83384 GCA_001805245.1 Nitrospirae bacterium RIFCSPLOWO2_02_FULL_62_14
CCACGCTCGCTCTTAATCATGCGCACAAGGGAGCACAGGGAGAAACC
This sequence comes from Nitrospirae bacterium RIFCSPLOWO2_02_FULL_62_14, assembly GCA_001805245.1. Lineage (GTDB taxonomy): Bacteria > Nitrospirota > Nitrospiria > Nitrospirales > Nitrospiraceae > 2-02-FULL-62-14. Next base: position 75,915 of record MHEU01000050.1, read on the forward strand.
CTGCCGCCACCCCCTATTGTCCTAAATACCACCCGATGCCGTGTTGTTCGAGGAAGCTGGTGATGATGGTGAGTGAGTTCGCGTAAATCAGCACACCGACGGCGATCAGAAACACTCCGCACACTGCCGACACGCCCCAGAGGTAGGCCCGCACCTGCTTGAAGTAGGCCAGGAATCGGTCCACGCCCAGCGCCGTCGCAAACAGCGGCAGACCTAATCCAAGCGAATAGGCCGAGAGCAGCGCCACGCCGTTCAAGAGCGAATCAGTTGTGCTGGCGTACAATAAGATTGTTCCCAGCACCGGCCCCACGCAGGGTGTCCAGCCGGCCGCGAAGGCCACGCCGACCAAGACCGAGCCCAGATAGCCGGCCGGCCGGCTCTTGAAGTGGAACCGCTTTTCCGTCGAGAGGAAGCTCAGGTTCAGCACGCCCAGCAGGTAAAGCCCGAAGATGATGATCAGCACCCCGCCGAGCTTGCGCACGAAGTCCTGATAGGTGATCAGGAGTTGCCCAATGAGACTGGCCGAGGCGCCGAAGGAAATGAACACCGCCGAAAAACCGGCGATGAACAGGAGCGAATTGACGACGATTTCTTTCCTGAACCGACTCCGATCCTCCGCCTTCGACAACTGCTCGATCGAGAGCCCGCTGATGTAGGAAATGTAGGACGGGACGAGCGGCAGCACGCAGGGCGACACGAACGACAACAGCCCTGCCGAGAAGGCCGCGAATAAACCAATTTGGTTCAGCGATTCCATAGGCTCAGTCTACATCACTGGATGCACAATAACTGATTCTTTGTGGATGTTCAAAGAGGTTTGTCCCCGGCCATCCCGATAGCTCAACTGATGTAGGAATGGCGCTGGGAAGAATGCGACGGGTGAGCGAAGCGCTTTGGACCAACTGTTAAGTCCGTTGGGTCAGTTAGGCCGGTTTGGCCAGTTTAGACGGTTTTGCCCGTTACGGGCTCAACAGGCCAAACGGGCTTAACGGGCTCAACAAGCCTAACAGGCCCAACAGGCACACGGGCTCAACTGGCTCAACTGATGTGCGTGAGGCACAGGGAAGAACCTGACGGGTGAGCGAAGCGCTTTTCTTTTTTATTGTTTGGAGGCGCGCTCTTTGAGCGGTGGCTCGGTCTCCCTTTAACTGCGCGCGTCCAACGAGCACATTCCGATCGTGCGCGTTGCGCGAGCACAAAAGGGGGACCGAGCCACCAAGCTCATCCCAATCGCCAGCGTTGCGCGAGCGTTGCTATCGTGCGTTCAGGGCTGCCCGGATGATTTCCTTCGCTTCCGGACTTTCCCAGTCCCGCGCCCCGAAGATCCGATGGATGATCACGCCCTTCCGGTCCACCAGGAACGACATCGGCAGCGTCCGCGCGCCGTAGGCCAGCCCCACGCGGTAGTCCGAATCGTGCAGGATCGGGAAGGTCAGCCCCAGCTGGTTCCGGAAGGGCCGCGTCACGGCCACGCCCTGCTGGTCGGTGGAGATCGCCAGGATTTCGAAATCCTTCCGCTCGAAGGTCTTGTACAGGGCCTCCATCGCCGGCATCTCAATGCGGCAGGGCCCGCACCAGGTCGCCCAGAAATTGAGAAACACGATGGAGCCGCGATAGTCCGACAGGGTCACGGCGTTGCCGTTGAGGTCGTACAACTGGAAGTTGGGAGCCTGGTCGCCGACCTTCAGCACGCCCCGCTTCATGGGCGGCGCCTGCACCTGCTCGGGCTGCGCGCCTATTGCAGCCTCCGGCGCCGCCTCCGACCCGGCTTCCGACAGGACCTCCGTCTTGGGCGTCTCGTCGCAGCCGCTCAAAAGAGCCAGCGCGAGAAACGCGTGACTTGCGCGAAAAGCGAGACTCGTAAGAGCGCGAGTCGCGCTCGTCCCGCGAGTCTCGCGGGGAACAAGTCGCGCGAGTCGCGCCCGTCCCTCCAGTCGCGCAGAAGAGTCTATCTCGCTTGTTTCGCTTACGCTCGATAGGCGCGAACGACGCGTCATGAGGTTCACTCACACAGCCGGAACTTTCACCGTCTTCGGCGTGACCTTTAAAAGATCCACCAGCACGGTCAGGCTGTCCAACCTCGTCCAGTCGCGCGGGCCGATGACGATTTCGCGGATCACGCCCTCCTGGTCGATGATGAAGGTCTCGGGCACGCCCATGCGCTTGTAGGGCATGTCGGTCTGGCCCCAGGAATCGATCAGGACCGGGAACGACAGGTTCATGCTCTTGATGAAGGGCGGGATGTCCTTGGTCGTTGTCACGCGGTCGATGCTCACCGCCAGCACCACCAGCCCGTCCTTCGCGAAATTTCTGTGCAGCACCTCCATCGAGGGCATTTCCTCGCGGCAGGGCTTGCACCAGGTGGCCCAGAAATTCAGGAAGACCACCTTGCCGCGGTAATCCGAGAGGCGGACCGGCTTCTCGTCCAGGTCCACGAGCGCAAACTCCGGCGCGATTTTACCGACCTTGGGCGGCTCGTACTTGGAGCTCTGCAGCCAGACGATGCCGAACACCGCCGCCAGCACGCCGACGGCAATCAGCGACACGACCAGCCGGTTGCCCTGCTTCGGCTGCTCCTGCGTTAGATTATCAATGGTTGATTGTGTGGCCATACAACATCAATGTAAGAGCTTATGGCATATGGCGTATGGCTTATAGTCAGAAACTGCCAGTGTGTGGCGCGGAAAATTTCTCGGTTCTCGCCATAAGCCATTAGCTATATGCTCTTCTCTCCTCACGCATACGCATGCAACCCCGACAGGAGAAAGTTCACTCCCCAGAAACAGAAGATCACCATCAGGAACCCGAAGACGGCATAGATCGCCGCCCGGTGCCCTCCCCACCCGCGCGTCATCCGCGCGTGGATGTAGGCGCCGTAGATCAGCCACACGATCAGCGACCAGGTCTCTTTCGGGTCCCAGCTCCAGTAGCCGCCCCAGGCATAGTTGGCCCACATGGCGCCGAGGATGATGCCGAAGGCCAGCATGGGGAAGCCGATCATGATGGCCTTGTAGCCCAGCTCGTCGATCGTCTCCAGATCGGGCAGCGACGCCATCACGCCAGTCACCGGGCCCTTCCGCTCGGCACGCTCCCGGAACAGGTACATCACGCCCAGGCCGCCGGCCATCGCGAAGGCCGCGTAGCTGGTGAGCGTCACCGACACGTGGATGTAGATCCAGTAGCTGTTCAGCGCCGGCACCAGCGGCTCCGCCGTCTGGTAACGGTACGGCAGCAGCGACGCCGCGCCCATCGCGATGAAGCCGATCCCCACCACGAAGGCGCCGACCGTCTTGATGCGGTACCGGAACTCCAGCAGCACATAGCCGAGGATGATCGCCCAGGAGACATAGGCCATGGCCTCGAACTGGTTGGACCAGGGCGCGAAGGTGCCGGAATGCTGCATCCGCTCCATTGCGCGCGTGAACAGCGCCGCCGTGTTCACCATCCAGCCGAACACCGTGATGATCGTCGCCACCTGCCCGATCTGCACGGCCCAGCCCTGGTCGCCCTCCGTCGTGAACGAGACGCCCCCGCCCGGATGCCCGGCCGCCGCCATCTGCATCGCCGGCTTCCGCGCGAAGACATAGGCGATGTACAGCGCAAAGGCCGCCAGGTAGAGCCAGAAGGTCATATCAAAAAGAAACAGCGACCGTAACATAAGTCCTCCACGATTCAGGCTATAGGCAATAGGCTATGGGCTATAGGTTCAAGGCTCCGGGCTATGGGCAATGGACTATAGGAAAGACTTTCCGACCCATCGCCTATAGCCTTTCATGCGTTGATCGTCTTGATCCGTTCCGTCAGCTTCCGGAACTCCTTGTTGAAATCGATCTGGTTCTTGTGCGTCGTCCCGCCCATGTGCACCGTGACGCCCTGCTTGTCAGGAATCACCTTGAACCAGAGCCGCCGGTGGTAGATGAAGGACGAGAGCGAAATCCCCACCACGATCATCGTCGAGCCGATCCAGACGATGGTCACGCCCGGGTCGCGCGTAATCTGCAGACCCGTGAACTTCCGCGGCTGGTAGCCCACCAGCTCGAACCGGTACTGCGACCCCGGGATGTCGAACAGGTCGGGGTAATGATAGAAAATCCAGGGCGTGGCTTCCAGCGCGCTCTTCTTCGTATGCTCGGCCATCTCGAGCTTGATCGCCGGGTTCTCGTGCTCGACCGACTTGGAATAGACCTTCTTCTCGTTCGAATTAAATCCAAAATCGGCCACGAAATCGGCCAGCATGATTTTCAACCCCAGCTTGTCCAGCGTCGCTTCCTTCTTCCACTGGAGATCCACCGTCTGCAGTATCTTGTCCGTCTTCTTGTCCTTCACGTTCACGCGCGCCACGTCCACCTGGTCCCAGGCGTCGCCGTAGCTGGACTGGTAGAACCAGATGCCCTTGTAGACCAGCGGGTCGTTCACGGTGATGGTCTTGGTCACCTTTTCCTGCCCCTGCTCCAGGACAGTCAATATACTGTTGTAGGACTTCACCGAACCGTTTTCATGGTAATCGATCCAGAACTTGTCGATGCGCAGGTCGAAGCTGCCCTTCGGGATGTGGTAGGTCTGGCCTTCGAGGCAGACGCCGAATTCCTGGAATCCATAGAGGCTGCCGATCAACCCGCCCAGCACGATCACCGTGGCGCTCAGGTGCGCCATGTGCGCGCCCACGCGGCCCATGATGCCCTTCGTCGCGTAGAGGGTCGCTTCGCCCGGCTCGTTCTTCGCCAAGACCATGTAGCCCTTCTCGGCCAGGTACTGGACGATCCCCTTCGACACCCCTTCCTTGGTGCCGGCTACGGACATCTCGGTCGTCTGTTTCAGATTTTTGATGAAGGGCAGGTTGACGCTCACCTTGTCCTGGTGCATGGAGCGCCAGATGCCGGGAAAGCGTTGATAAAAACACGTCAACGAGTTGATGCAGAGGAGCGCGAGCAGGCTCGTGAAGTACCAGGTGTGATAGATGTCCGTCCAGCCCAGCCGCAGGAACCAGCGGTAGGCCTCCTCGCCGTATTCCTTGACGTAGACCTCGGCGCGCTCGTTCTGCTGGATCACGGTGCCGATTGTGGCGGCCACCGCGATGATCAGGAAGAGGAACATCGCCAGCTTGATCGAGGAGAAAAACTCGACCAGCTCGGCCTTCACTTCGTTCCAGCCGATGCCGGAAGCAGGCTTGGGGGCCGCCTGTGGGCCTGATCGTCCGTTCAATGCTTCGGATTTACCGTTCATTCAGAATGCTGCCCGTTAACGCCTCAGGTTTACGCAAGCTGGGTTCTGAACCGGAAGGTCCGGCGGCAGGCTCAAAATGCGTCCAAACCCTTGAAAGCCCGTAGAAAGCCCATCAAAAGATGGGCCCATCCTACACGCCGCTTTGAAAGACTGTCAAGCCAGCTCCCCGCTGCCCAAAACCAAGATTTCTCATTGACAAAATGAGCACTTAGCGGCGACAATGGCGCCCACAAGCTGCTTCCAGTTGGCATCTGGTACCCCGCCGCAGGACAGCACGTTCAACCGACATCAGGTCATATTCAAGGAGATCCAATGGCTCGCAATAATTACCTGTTCACGTCCGAATCGGTCACGGAAGGCCATCCGGACAAGATCGCCGACCAGATTTCAGACGGCATCCTGGACGCCATCATTGCCCAGGACAAGCACAGCCGGGTCGCCTGCGAGACCATCCTGACCACCGGCCTCGCCTTCGTCGCCGGGGAAATTTCCACCAAGGCCTATGTCGAGATTCCCGACCTGGTCCGCAGCATCATCAAGGACGTGGGCTACACGGACGCCCGCTGGGGCTTCGACTACCACACCTGCTCGGTGCTCACCTCCATCCACAATCAATCGGGGGACATCGCCCAGGGCGTGGACTCGGGCGGCGCCGGCGACCAGGGCCTCATGTTCGGCTACGCCTCGAACGAGACCGAAGAGCTCATGCCCATGCCGATCGTGCTGGCTCATCGTTTGACCCGCCGCCTTGCGGAAGTCCGGAAGAAAAAGATCCTCCCCTGGGTCCTGCCGGACGGCAAGTCGCAAGTCACCATCGAATACCGCGACGGGAGACCATCCCGCGTGGACACCATCGTCGTCTCCACTCAGCACATGGACAACGTCACCAACAAGCAGATCGAGAAGGACGTCATCGAGAAGGTCATCAAGCCGGTCATGCCCAAGGGCATCTACGATCCGACCAGCGTGAAGTACCACATCAATCCGACCGGCCGGTTCGTCGTCGGCGGGCCGATGGGCGACACGGGCCTCACCGGCCGCAAGATCATCGTGGACACCTACGGCGGCGTGGGCAGCCACGGCGGCGGGGCGTTTTCGGGCAAGGACCCCAGCAAGGTGGACCGCTCGGCTTCCTACATGGCCCGCTACATCGCCAAGAACCTCGTGGCGGCCGGGTTGGCAGAGAAGTGCGAGATCCAGCTGGCCTACGCGATCGGCGTCGCCGACCCGGTCTCGATCCTGATCCATACGAAGGATACCGAAAACGTTGAAATCGAACTCATCGACAAGCTCGTGCGCAAGCACTTCCCCCTGACCCCGCGCGGCATCATCGAGCACCTCAAGCTGCGCCGGCCCATCTACCGGGCGACCGCGGCCTACGGGCACTTCGGCCGCAACGAGCCGGGCTTCACCTGGGAGAAGACCGACAAGGCGCGCATTCTGGCGAAAGAAGCAGGGCTGTAATCGAGAAGGTTGAGGTTAAGGTTTATGCTAAGGGGGACGGGCCTTCCAAATCCGTCCCCTTTTTTTCGGGAAGTCCGTTATCAGCTCTTAGCCATACGCTATACGCCATAAGCCATTAGCTCTGGAGGTACCGTGGATCACGACGTCAAAGACATCTCCCTGGCCGACCAGGGCAAGCTCAAGATCGAATGGGCCGAGCAGAGCATGCCGGTCCTCAGATTGATCAAGCAGCGGTTCGCGAAGCAGCAGCCCCTCAAGGGCGTGCGCATCACCGCCTGCCTGCACGTGACGACGGAGACCGCCAATCTTGCGAAAACCCTGAAGGCCGGCGGGGCAATTGTCCGGCTCTGCGCCTCCAATCCATTGTCCACGCAGGACGACGTGGCCGCCTCACTCGTGCAGCACGATAGCATCCCCGTCTTCGCCATCAAGGGCGAGAACAACCGGACCTACTACGAGCACATCGAAGCGGCCATCGAGCACAAGCCGCAGATCACGATGGACGACGGAGCCGATGTCGTCTCGGCCCTGCACTCCACGCACAAGGCGCTGCTCAAGCAGGTGCTGGGCGGCACGGAGGAGACCACCACGGGCGTGATCCGGCTGCGCAGCATGGCGGCCAAGAAGGTCCTCAAGTTCCCGGTGATCTCCGTCAACGATGCGGACACCAAGCACCTCTTCGACAACCGCTACGGAACCGGGCAATCGACGCTGGACGGGATCATCCGCGGCACCAACCGGCTCGTCGCCGGCACGACGGTCGTGATCGCCGGCTACGGCTGG
>MHEU01000050.1:83451-83975 GCA_001805245.1 Nitrospirae bacterium RIFCSPLOWO2_02_FULL_62_14
AAGGCGATCGAAGCCGTGATGGACGGCTACCGCGTCATGCCGATGGAACAGGCGGCGTCGATCGGTGATTTTTTCATTACCGTGACGGGCAATTTAAAAGTCATCCGCGGGGAGCATTTCGCGGCGATGAAGGACGGGGCGATCGTGAGCAACTCCGGACACTTCAACGTTGAAATCGACATCCCCGCCCTGGAGAAGCTGGCGAAGACGAAGCGGACGGTAAGGCCCGGAGTTGAGGAGTTCAAGCTGACGAACGGGAGGAGGGTGAGCCTGCTGGGGGAAGGGCGGTTGGTGAATTTAGCTTTAGCCGAAGGGCATCCGTCGTCGGTGATGGACATGAGCTTTGCGAACCAGGCGCTGTCGGCGGAGTACATTTATAAGAATTATAAGAAGCTGGAGAAGAGGGTGTACCCGGTGCCGCCGGTGATTGATAAGGAGATTGCGAGGTTGAAGCTGGCGGGGATGGGAATGAAGATAGACAAGCTGACGAAGGAACAAGAGAAATACCTGGCGAGTTGGGAGAT
>MHEU01000050.1:83988-86952 GCA_001805245.1 Nitrospirae bacterium RIFCSPLOWO2_02_FULL_62_14
CGCAGTAACGGGGACCGCCAGCCATCCCGCGTGAGAAAAGACCTTCGTCAGTCAAGAAAGAGAGAATGAAACAACACGGCCACCCATAAGCGGTGGCCGTGTTGTTTATATACAACTTTAGTTAATGCAAATCCAACTGTGGTCCTCCGATCAGTATCCTTTCTTAACTATCTCGTTCGAGCCACTGAGAACCGTTTCGTAGAACACGGACTCCTCTAGCGTGCAGGTCAGTTTTAGCGATTACTCGTTGATGACCCAGTAGTGAAGGCCATTAGCGGTAGCCTCCTGGAGCCCGAAACGCCGGGATGGCGGTGTGTCGCGCTGGAGTAATATATGCATGTCTTGCAGGAGGCTCCTAGCATCTGCATAGTACCCGTGTCCGAGGAAACTCAAATCAATGGACGAAGCTTCCACGGTATCGATTCCCTGCACGATAGTCACCGGCGGTGTGAAGCCAGCACGAGGATAATCATGAAAGATACCCGAAGATGCCAATGCCTTGTCTTTGGACGAGACGTAGAGCGTGGTGCGTTTTGCGAGTGTTTTATATACATGCGCAAGCTTCCGGAAAACTTCGGTATCAACGTCAGCAGCTGCGAGAAATATCTGGCCGAACCGGACACGATTTTGTTTTGCAACGCGAGTGAACAGATCGTTCATGGCTCGGAGAAGCGCCCTGTTGCCCATGCTGTGAGCGATGATATGAACCCGCCCGCTTCCAATGGTTCTTACAAGCAGGGTCAGGTACTCAGCAATTGCTTGCTCGCTGGCCTCGATACTAGCTTCATCCATCGGGTAGCCAATGAATTTTCCCTTCGAGGGCCAGCTGAAGAAAGTCATGATACCAGTCACTTTGAGATCGACCCCGAGCTGGGCTGCCCTGAGTGCAGCCCTTTCGAAGCTGATGTTATATCCGTGAATGTACAGAACGCTGGCTCGCGAGTCTGACGCGTTCTTCTTCAGTTCCTTGCGAATGTGATTCCAGTACGCTTCCTCAACCAAGTTTCGTAGGCTAGGCCAATCGACCTTCAGTAGGCCGTCTGGGCTCAACGTCAGCAATTGCTTCCACCAAGGAGAGCCGAGGCTTCCGATTTTGTGAGACTTCGGAACGATTACTTTGCATGTTCCGAAATGGACTCGGTCGTCACGCTCACTGGAATAGCCTTTCGTTAGGTCATCGGGATCCACTGGTTTTCTGTTAGTGCCGTAATAGAGCGGATACGCTATGGCGTGCTCGTCAGACTCGACCGGTATGAATAGACCACCAGCGAATCCCTGGCCAGGCACCTCTGAATGGAGACGAGCGTAGCCCATCTCCATGCTCGTTGTGTCTTGGGTTATGAAGTAAGGGCGGTCTGCTGGAGCCGCTTTCACCGTTTCTGGGTGGTGGTGAAAGAACGACCAATGAGCCGCGTCAAAGACCTCATAGTACAGCCCATCGATTCGGAGCCGCGCATAGAATGTGCTAAGGAAGAACTCAGAGAATCTACCATTGATGCCAATGACGGCGCTTACATGTTCTGCAAGTGCCTCAGCTTGCATTAACGTGAAGCAGTCCTCAAGGACAACACAACCAACCGACAGGCCTTCTGCCTCGGAAAGGCAACGCAGCAGCTCAGCTGGTGACTGCACTTCAAGGACCGGGTCTTGACTGAAATTCCGGACGTGGACGATTGCGGGGTGGTGTTTCTGGAGCACTGACATTGTTTGTTCTGCGCGAGTCGCAAACGCAGCCGTGATAGACAATTCCCTCTGCGTGCCAGCCGCCCTGCGTAAGCTCCCCCCAAACTGAGACGGTCCAAAAGGAGAACTTTCTGGCACAATAGCCACCCTTAGCCAGGAGGTTCTCATGCGGCAATCGAAGTTCACCGAGACGCAGATCGTCAGTATTCTGAAGGAGGCCGATGCCGGCCGCCCGGTCAACGAGATCTGGCGGAAGTATGGCATCAGCTCGGCGACCTACTACAAGTGGAAGGCCAAGTACGGGGGGCTGGAGGCCTCGGACATCAAACGGCTCAAGGAACTGGAGCACGAGAACAGCCGGCTCAAGCGGCTGTACGCCGACCTCTCGCTGGAGAATGCCGCGCTCAAGGAGGTCATCGCAAAAAAGCTCTAAGGCCCGCCGAGCGGCGGGAGGTCGCCACCCACTTGGTCACCCAGGGCGGCCTTCCGGTTCAGCGGGCCTGTCAGGCGATGGGCCTCGGGCGGGCCACCTACTATCGGCCCCGGGTGGACTGGGTGCAGCGGGACGCGCCGGTGATTGACGCCCTGACGACCTTGGCCGCCACGCAGGGGCGGCGGGGCTTCTGGAAATACTTTGATCGGCTGCGGCTCACCGGCCATCGCTGGAATCACAAACGCGTGTGGCGCGTCTATTGCCAACTTCGCTTGAATCTGCCGCGGCGGACGAAGAAGCGGTTGCCCACGCGGCCGGTGCAGCCCATGGCGGTGATCCCGCACCCCAACGTGGTGTGGGCCGTGGACTTCATGAGCGATACCTTGTACGGTGGCCGGCGGTTCCGAACGCTGAACCTGTTGGATGAAGGGGTGCGGGAAGTCTTGGCCATCGAAGTGGATACGTCGTTGCCGGCCGAACGCGTGGTGCGGGTGCTGGAGCAGGTCGTCGCCTGGCGCGGCCAGCCCCAGACGATTCGGCTCGATAACGGCCCGGAATTCCTGGCCGACCGCTTTGCGAATTGGTGCGGGGATCGGGGGATCGCGCTGCGATACATTCAGCCGGGCAAGCCCAATCAGAATGCCTTCATTGAACGGTTCAACCGCACGTTCCGCCATGAGCTGCTCGATGCCTATGTGTTCGAGTCGTTGGACCAGGTCCGCGAGCTCAGTGCGCAGTGGATGCAGGAGTACAACGAAGAGCGGCCCCATGACGCCCTGGCACGCGTGCCACCGGCGACCTATCGGGCCCAGCAGATGGCCGGAAGTTCTCCTTTGAAACTGTCTCCT
>MHEU01000051.1:0-6504 GCA_001805245.1 Nitrospirae bacterium RIFCSPLOWO2_02_FULL_62_14
GGAAGAGTACCTGCTCGGCCGTGAGGTAGATCACTGCTTGGCGAGTGCTTCTAGGGCAGGGCGGTAGCGCTTCACGAAGGCCGCGACCTGGTTCGCGAAGGATTTCGTGATTTTAGCCTCCATGCCCGTCGCTTGACGGGTGGATGGGCGCTTCCGTTTCTGAATGGTGGCAGACTTTCCAGTTTTCATGAGTCGTTATGATACTGAAGTTCTGACTGGATTACAATTCGACCCAAGATTCGTTGTGCTTCTACAAGTTCACCGGGATTCTTCTGCGGCCCTTCGCAAACGTTGAACCATGCGGGCTAGACGTTGCCGGGCTGCTCGACGTTTCTCAGGCTCAATGAGCAGCACATTCCCCTGCCGTTCCACGGAAACCGGACCGCCCAATCCCTTGAGCAGAGATGGCGGAATCAATAACCCTTCTTTGGTTTGCCGCAATTTATTCATGACAATAATTTGTTCAGTTTGCGCCGAATTTCACGAAAGACCTCGGCAGCCGGCTTCGCAGTCAATTGGCCATCACGATAAGCTCGGGCCCGCCGCTCGACCTCAGTCAACCACTCTTTCTCGGTCCGCTGCTGGCTGGGAATATCCGGCTCCAAGCTGCCCAACAGCTCAGCAGCCAATGAAACCCTTTCCGACTCAGAAAGTTGCAGGGCGTCTTTCAGGAGCTTTTGAGTGGTCGGGGACATGTTTGATTGCCATTGACTCTATGCCAGACCCAATAAATTTGCAATAAGGCAGGTTACCGTTTAGCAAGCGTTTCCAAAGCAGGCTGGTAACGCTTGATAAAGTCGGCAACCTGCTGTGCAAAAGAACCTGTAATTTTGCCCTTCATCATAACAACTGCCTTCCTGTGTTTACGCACTTTCCTTTTCATCGACTTATGATAGCGGACTGGTGGAGTGAAGGCAAAGGTCGGAGTAACACGCTACTATCCCGTTCAGCCCCGTAGGTTTCCCGTGCGCTAGCCAGTTCCTTCCGATGCCGTTTAAGCTCCGCTCCATGCTTTGATTGCAGTACCGCCCGTTCGAACGGTGCGATCCGCTTCTCCACCTTATCTATCTCTCGTTTCAACGCACAGACCAGACCCCACCCTGCCGGAGTGAGCCAGCCGAGTTGCTTGCTGCCCTGGTGAGGCCTCTGACGGACAATTTCTAAATGACTCCGCATTAGCGTTTAGTAGCACTATGTGCAAAGGGGCCACGTAGGCTGCGACCGATTGGTTCTCTCGGCAAATTGAAGCTATCGGTATTCCTTGCCCCACAGGGCGTCCAGAAACTCTCGGTATGGCAGAACTGTGATCCCTGAAACCTCTCGTGCCCGCGGTTCGAGGCACACGCACAGATAGCGTTTGAGTTGCTTTTCCTCAGCCAGCGCCTGCAGCGACTTGAGATCTTGCGCCGAGATATTGTTCTTCGATTTCACCTCGATAGCCGTGTGGTCCCCGAGAATGAAATCTGCTTCGAATCCGGATGTTGACCGCCAATAGGCCAATGGTTCACCGGAAATGTAATCGCTGTAGCTCCTGAGTTCATGCATGATATACGTTTCCAGTGCCTCTCCGAATTCCGGTGTACCAAGACGAAACTCCCTTCCCTGAAGCGTCGCCGCCACGCCAACATCAAAGAAATAGTATTTTGATGCAACCAAAGGTTTCCGCTTCTTCGACTTTCGCCAGGCCGGAAGCTCGTGCAGCACCAGCGTATCTGTGAGAATCTCGAAATATTCGTATACCGTCGTGCGCGGCACCTGTGCATCATTGGCTACCTTGGTGAAGTTCACAATCGTCCCGTTGCACAAAGCCGCCACTTTAAGGAATCGACTGAATGCCTGCACATTTCGCGTCGCGCCTTCAGCCACGATTTCCTGCTGCAGATACGTGCCCGCATAGGCTTCGAGGTCTGCCCGGGAATCGTCAGAGAAATACATCGCTGGCAGTAAGCCCCTTGCAATGGCACGCTGAAGATCGAAGTGCTCTCCAAGTTCCCGATATGTCAATGGATGCAGATATTTCGTCCGCGCTCTCCCTCCCAACAGATTGACGCCGCCCCGGCGGAGCTTCCGAGCGCTTGAGCCCGTCAACAGGAACCGAATCCCGCGTTGCTCGATGAGACGATGCACCTCGTTCAGTAGTTCGGGAAGCCGCTGAATTTCATCGATCACTACAAGACGGTCCTTCGCAGTGATTTCCTGAGCAAGGCGTCCGGGGTTGTGACTGAATGCCAGAAAGACCGCTGTGTCTAAGAGATCGTAGACGCGCGTGCCTTTCAGACTGTGGGAGATGAGAAAGCTCTTGCCAGTCTGCCGAGGACCAAGGAGGAAGTGGGATTTCTTCTCCAGTAACCCACGGAGGTCCAATATGCGATCAATGAAGGTAGCACGATCCGTCATGCTGAGCTATGTACCATATGACGACTCTATCGTCAAATATCATGACAAATGACGATAGCGTCGTCATTTGTCATCACCCTTAGCGTAAGCGTACAGGCCCGTAAGTTTCCCGCGCCGCTGCCAGGTCCTTCCGATGCCGTTTGAGTTCCGCTCCATGCTTTGATCGCAAGACCGCCCGTTCGAACGGTGCGATGCGTTTCCCGACCTTGTCGATCTCGCGTTTCAGCGCACTGACCAGCCCCCATCCTGCCGGAGTGAGCCAGCCGAGCTTGCGGGCGTGCGCTAAATCTTTGAGCGAATAGCGGACGGAATCGACTTCTTCCAGGCAGCGGAACCGCGCGCGGAGAATTTGCTGCCCTGTCAGAGTTATCCCACCACTAGCCCCTCGCCCCTCGCCCCTCGCCTTCCATGACGAGAGCCGCTCAAACAAGATTGCACCCATCGTAAAGGTGAATGTGGCGTGCAGGATGCCGCGCAGGGGGCGAAGGCTGCGCCGCCAGGGAGAATAGAAAATCTCCTGATTTTGATCCTTGTGATAGAGGACGGCCTTGCGCAGCAGCAGATTCAGATGATGATGGCTGTTTTCGTGGATCAGGTCGTCAACCAGGTCGAGGTCGTCCCGGTCGAAGCAATTGATAAAGGAGAGGCCGGGCCTGTGGCGGTAGCTGAAGCTGACGACACCCTTTGCCTTGAGCGGAACGATCCGGTTGGTCAGACGCGCGAGGTTGCGGTAGCCTTCGGGCCAGGCCTGCTCGATCAGCATGCGCGCCCGCTGTATCCGTTCACCGGCATTGCCCGTTGTCGGCACGATCCGGGCGGGCGTTTTGTCCTGCCTATATATAATGGTGGGGCCGAGGGCCAGGCCGCCGGGCCAGCGTGGCCCCGGATGCTTGAGCCACTGCGTGGACACCACCCGGCCGTGCGTGAGTTCGACCCTCGCTCCCTCCAAACCGATGGCGACCCAACCGGCCAACTCAGCCCGCTCGAAATTGGGAGCCAGATCGAACGGCGCGAGCTTTCTTCGCCATGCGTGTTGCTCGAACCACGACGACGGCAGACCCAGCACCAGGAACATGGATTCCTGCGTGACGCTCCTGGCCAGCCGCGTGCAGAGCGAAGTAAGACGAGCCGGTAGCTTCGCCGACTCCGGCTTCCGGTTCGGAAACAACTCGTCGAGGTAGGTGTGCTCGTAGAACTGTTCCGTGCAGGACGCCAGGAAGGATTCGGCAAAGTCGGCGCGGGACCGCTCCTTGATCAACTGCCGCCGGACATCCAGAAAGTAGACGAGATCGTTCAGCTCTTCGATCCAGCCGACGACTTTCCAGTGCGAGAAATGCTCCAGCTTGAGCGCCTGGCCGACGGCTCGAAAATAGTCCGGGGCAAGGTGCAGGGAACGCGCCTGGTCCCGATATCGTGTGTCGAGCTCGTCGCAGAGATCGAACAGGAGCCGGCGCATGGACGAACGGAACTCGTCCTGGAGCGCCGCCAGCGCGGCATCGTCGAAGAGCCTAAAGGGTTTCAGCGCCACCCTGCTCTTTCATCGAGATGCCAGCGGAATCGAGCAGGTCACGCCCGACCAGAATGGGCGCCTTGAAATGAATGGCCAGCGCGATGGCGTCGGAGGACCGGCTGTCGAACACCTTCGTCGTCTCTTTCGTCGCCACGGAGAGCGCACCGAAGTAGGTGCTCCCGCGCATCGTGATGACCACCTGCGTCACCTTCGCGTTCATCGTCGTCAGGATCGTGTGCATCAGGTCGTGCGAGAGAGGCCGGGCAGTTTTTTCGCCGCTCAACGCCCCGTGGATGGACAGGGCCACCGTCGGGTCCACGAACACCGGGATGACCTTCCCCTCCGCCTTGAGCAGGACCACGTGGCCATGCTCCGTCGTGCGCACCTGGACGTTTTCGATGGTGACCTGGCCCGTCACGGCTGAACTTCCGAACGACGATCCGTGAACCAAGGCCGCAACGATGATACTAAGGGTGAGCTTTTTCATGACATGCCTCCAACCCTTGCTTGACATGTGCCGGCGCCTATTTATCGCCGTATCGAATCGGAGGCGCCGGATAGAGTCTTCAACCCACGGAGCGAATTCTTGAACAAATCACGCCCTGACGTACATGTTCTCGTCTTTTTCGAAGCCGATGACGGTCTCGGACCCGTGCCCCGTGATCACGCGCGTCTGTTCGTCCAGCGTGTAGAGCCGCTCCTTGATGGACCGCTCGATTGCCTTGAAATCCCCGCCCCACAGGTCGGTCCGCCCGATGGCGCCGCGGAACAGCGTGTCCCCGGCCAGCACGAGCTGCTGGGATTGAAAGTAAAAACTCATCGACCCCGGCGTGTGCCCGGGCGTATGCAGCGCGACGCCCTTGAACCCTCCGATCCCCACCTGTTCTTCGTCCTTGAGAAAATGCTCGGGCTTGACCGCCGGCGCCGACACCACGCCGAACAGCTCGCACTGCAGGTCGAGCATGTCCCACAGCTTCCTGTCCGCTTCGTGGAGGCACAGCAGCGCACCGGTGGCCTTCCTGATGGCGCTTGACGCCAGGAAGTGGTCGAAGTGCGCGTGCGTATGCAGGATGCGCTCGATGGTCAGGCCGAGGTTGCGGACTTCCGTGAGGATTTGCTCGAAGGCCCCGCCCGGGTCCACCACGATGGCTTTTTTGGTGACCGGGTCGCCGAGGATGGTGCAATTGCACCCCAACGGAGGCACCGGAAAGGTTTTGATGATCATGCGCTCTCTCTTTGCTTCTACTTTATGGCCTCACCGTCCATTTCGCAAGCCTTGAGCGATCGCGCGCCCGCGTGGCCCGCGCTTTACATCATCTCCACCGCTCAGTATCATCGCTCCGTGTCATCCGATTCTCCAGCCCGCTCGTGGTGGCGAAGCTTTGAGGCGCGCCTGCTGCTGGGCGCGTTGTTCATTCGCCTGCTTTACCTGGCGACCATCCTCGACAATCCCTATTTCACCGTGCCCATCACCGACGAGGCCATGTACGACACGTGGGCCCGCGCGATCGTCGCCGGTGAGACGTTCATCCGCTATCCCTACTACGATTCCCCGCTGCCCGCCTTTTTTCTCGCCTCGGTCTACTGGCTGTTCGGCCACAGTTTCCTGATGGTGCGTCTGGTCCAGGTCGTCCTCGGCACGCTTCATGTGCTCATCCTGTATCGCATCGGGCTCCGCCTCACCGACCCCCTGACCGCCAGGATCGTCGGCCTGCTGGCGGCCACCTATCTTCCCTTCCTTTATTATGAAGGCCTGCTCGAGAAAGAATCAGTGGCGCTGTTCCTGCTCGATGCCTCGGTCCTCCTGGCGCTGGGCGCGTTCGCCCGCCCAACGGGACTCGCCTTCTGGTGCACGGGCGCGGTCCTGGGCCTGTTGGCGCTGAGCCGCGTGAACGCGCTGGCGCTGGCCCCGCTCTACATAATAATCGCCGCGTGGCTCCACGCCGGCAACCGGACCGTCCTCCTGCGCGCCGGCGGCGCGCTGCTGCTGGGTCTGGCGATGGTCATCGCTCCCGTCACGCTCCGCAACTGGAACGTGTCCGGTGACTGGATTCCCATCACGGCCTCCGGCGGGCAGGTGCTCTACACGGCCAACAATCCGGCCAACCAGACGGGCGATCTGAGCCCCGTGCCAGGCGTGCGCTCCACGTCCCTGTTCGAGCGCATCGACTTCCATCGCCTGGCGGAACACGACACCAAACGCGTCATGACGCCCGGCGAGGTGTCCGCCTATTGGCGCCGGAAGAGCCTCGACTTTGCGCTCGGGCACCCCGGCGCCCAAGCCCGCATGATCGGCCACCGGTTCCTGCGATTCTGGAACGCCGAAGAACTGGCCGACAACCATTCCATCGACCAGTTCAAGCAATTTTCCTGGGTGCTCCGCGCGCCCTTGCCGGGCTACTGGTTCATCGCGCCGCTGGCGCTGATGGGGCTGGTGCTGGCCTGGCCGCAGCGGCGCGCGCTGGCGCTGCCGTATCTCGCTGTCGGCGGCTACCTCCTCTCCCTGCTCCCGTTCTGGATTTCCTCGCGCTATCGCCTCCCGATCGTGGGCCTTTTGATCCTGTTCGCCGCGATGGCGTTGGTGCATTTGTTCCGGC
>MHEU01000051.1:6528-25362 GCA_001805245.1 Nitrospirae bacterium RIFCSPLOWO2_02_FULL_62_14
GCCGCCCGCATCTTCCGACGCTGGAGCGCAATCTCGCCTATGCCTACGAGCGAATCGGCGAGCATGACCGTGCGATCGCGATCTACGAGCGGCTGCGCACGACCGAACAGAACCCGGAGAACGAGTTGTACCTCGCCAACGCCCTGGGACTGGCGGGACGGACGGACGAGGCCCTGGCCCTGTTGACGCGCCTGGCCCAGCCAGGCAATCCTCCGGAAGTCCGCCGGCGCGCCTTCATCTTTCACGGTGACCTGGCCAGGCGCCTGGCGCGCTGGGACGAGGCGGCCCGATCGTTCCAGGACGCGCTCGCGCTGGACCCGACCGACTTCGGCGTGTGGAATGAGCTGGCCAAGGTCCGGATCGGCCAGCAACGGCTTGACGATGCCGAGCAGGCGCTCCGGGCGTCCATCCGGCACGCCCCCCGTGAGGAGTGGGCCCGGAACATGCTGGACTGGCTCCTTCGCTATCGCGCAATGACAAAAGAAAAATCGTAGCGCGGTCCCGTGCGATAGCGTACGATCAGGGCCCGACCCGATGAGTTGCCCAACGGACACACGCACATGGATTCGATGCCCGGCATGCGACCAGGATCAGGCCACGCTCTGGCTCCGGAAGCAGGGATTCGACATCGTGACCTGCCGTGCATGCCGGGTCCGGTACGTGAATCCACGGCCGGCTCCCGATGAACTGGCGGCGATGTACCGTGACGGTTACTTCTCGCCGACCCTCGCGCAGGCGGCCGGCTGGCACCATCTCCGGCACGACGCGATGAAACAGGCGACCGCGCAGTTGCGGCTGCAGCTCCTGCAGGAGTTCCATCCCCGGGGCCGCCTGCTCGACGTCGGCTGCGGAGGAGGCATGTTCGTGCGCGTGGCGCGTGAAGCAGGCTGGTCGGCGATTGGTCTCGAACCGTCTCCCGAGGCAGCGGCGCACGCCGCCAGGGAGCGGCGGATTCCGATCGTCGCCGGACGCCTGGAACAGCTTCCCTTTGCCGGCCGGCGGTTTGACGCCGTCACCATGCTCGACGTGCTGGAGCACCTCTTCTCGCCCCGGGCCTGCCTGGCCGAAGTCCGGGCCCTTCTGGCTCCGCAGGGTGTCCTGCTGATCGAGACCCCGAACATGGCCGGCTGGCTGCCCCGCCTCATGGGATCGAGGCACCCTTGGGTGCGCCCGCCGGAACACCTGACCTACTTCACCCCGGCCACGCTGCGCCTGGCACTGGACCGGGCCGGCTTTCGCGTGCTGCGCCTCCTCACGCGCGCCTCCAAGGTGCTGACGCCGGAGTATGTGCTTGGACTCATGGAGAGCACCAATCCCCTGCTCGCGGCCCTGGGGAAGCAGACCGTCGGCCGGTGGCGCGTGGTAAGCGAGCGCCGCTTCCACGTTCCTCTCGAGGTCCTGCTCGCCGTGGCCACGGTCGAATGAGCGGGACCGCCCTGCCATGATGCGCCAATTCACGATCACGGTCGTCATCCCCACGAAAAACGAAGCGGGCGGCATTGCCGAGATCGTGCGGGCCGTCAAGCCCTATGCGGACGAGATGCTCGTCATCGACGGCCACTCGACGGACGGCACGGCCGACCTGGCCCGGCAGGCCGGCGCGCGCGTCGTGCTCGACAACGGCCGGGGCAAGGGCGCCGGCATCAAGCTCGGCATCGCCGAAGCCCGTAGCGACATCCTGGTGTTCATGGATGCCGACGGATCGCACGATCCGGCGTGCATTCCCTCGCTCGTGGCGCCGCTGCTCGGCGGCCAGGCCGACCTGGTGGTCGGCTCCCGCCATCACGGCGGCAGCGACGAGTGGCGCGGGGACCTGGACAATTTTCTCCGCGCCATGGGAGGCGGCATCATCACGATCGCCATCAACTACCGGTGGAACGTCCGGATCACCGACGCGCTGAACGGTTTTCGCGCGATCAAACGATCCGTCGCCACCGCGCTCGACCTGACCGCCAATGATTTCGATATCGAGCAGCAGATGGTGACGCGGTGCTTGCGGAAAGGGTATCGCGTGGCGGAGGTGGCGAGCCACGAATCCGTGCGGAAATGGGGCCGCTCCAAACTGCCGACCTATCGCAAAAGCTACCTGTTTCTGGGGCGCCTGTTTCTCGACCTCATCGGCCTCTAGCGAAGGGCTTCACGGACTCTCCTGACCCGGCTCGTCGGTCCGCGACACCCAGAGCACCTCCGTGTCGGTAATCGTCCAAACCTTGCCGCGCCGGTGCAGCCGGATCAGCAGCCCGCCGCCTGCGCCGTCCGGCCGCTCTTCCTCGACATAGACCAGCGCCTGGTCTTCGCGCGGCGTGAATCCGACACGGGACAACCGCAGGACGCCGACAGCCGACGGCGCATCCTGCGCCAGCCCCGGCCGTGACGACGCCGGAATCGGCGCGAGCGACACCTCCGGCTCCTCCGGCACGCCGTTGGAGAAAAACCGGTACTGCACGCCGAAGTTGAACTTCGCTTCCAATCGCGACGGCGCCTTGAGTTTCGAGAAAAAATCATCCAGCAGGGCGGCCGGCAGTTGACCGCCGAATACACCCTCCGCCTCGAAAAATTCACGGCTGAAGTATTCGCGCTCGTCTTTTTCCACCCGCGCGACAGTCAGCCGCTCGATGAGGACCAGCGTCGTTCCGGACATGAGGTATTTCGATCGCACCACCAGATCGTAGAGAGGATACTCCTCCGCCGGGACCGGCGGCGGCTTCTCTGCGCGCGCCGCAATGCTGAGATCCGGGAACGCCGCCAGCAGCGCGATCGGGAGGAAAAGACCGATCCATGCACCCATTCGCATGGACGGCAGAATAACGTGCCGACCATGACGGGTCAAACGCCTGCGTGGGCAGGAACACCCCACGATCACGGCGCGGTCTTTCTAGCATCACCGGACCTGCCATGCTACGATACCGTTCCATCGGGATTGAGCACCTGTCACCAGTCGGGAGGAATCTCATGCGCTACCCATTAGCTGCAACCATTGGAATCGCCGCCGCCCTGGTCCTGAGCGGACTCGCGCAGGCCGAGGTTTCCGTTCAAGGCGACGTCCGCATCTCGTTCGGCGATAACGACCAGCGGGTCATCCGCGAGTACTACGAGAAACAGTCAGCCGGTCCGGATCGCGAAGAACCCCGAGGAGGCAAGGGGAAGGGGCATGGGAAGGGCAAGAAAAAGCTCCCGCCCGGCCTGGCCAAGCAGGGCAAACTGCCTCCCGGCATCAGGAAGCAGATCGAGCGCGGCGCGATCCTTTCTCCCGACGTCGAAAAAGAAGCCCAACCGCTTCCGCGCGAACTCGAAGCACGTCTCGCACCGCTCCCGTCATCAGACCAGGTCCGCGTGACGATCGGCGCCGACATCCTGATTCTGGACAAGCAGACGAAAAAAGTCGTGGATGTCATGCGCGATGTCGCGCAACTCACTCACGACATCTCCAAATAATGCCGAACTCCGTGGTCAGGCCGCGCCTTCCAGCCTGAGGCGGCCAGGCCGTCGGCGTGGTGTCAGATGTCGTCCGTCGGAACTGCAACAACCGTTATTGCCGCGCTGTGGCTGCTTGCGGCGTCGGCCTGGGCCGAGTCCTCGTCCGAACTGCGCACTCGCCTGGCCGGCATCGCCGGCCACGTCACGCCCTCGCCGACCGTCACGATTGCAGCCGGCTGGTTCCTGATGGGTTCGACCCGCGTGGACGACGATCCCTACGGACTGCGGACCCAGTACGACGATACGGAACTCCCTCAGCACAAGGTTTGGCTCGACGCCTACGAGATCGACCGCGACGAAGTCAGCCTCGGCGAATATCTCGCATTTCTCCGCCGCGACCGGCGGAGCGTGTCGGACGAATTGCAGCGGCTCATCTGGCACATGATCACGGTCCACGCGGCGACCGACGACGGCCTCGCGCGCTGGCCGGCGCTCTATGTCACCTGGATCGAAGCGGCGGATTTCTGCCACGCCGCCGGCAAGCGGCTGCCGACCGAGGCCGAATGGGAAAAGGCCGCGCGCGGCACGAAGGGCAACCTGTTTCCCTGGGGTGCGCAGGCGCCGTCAGCCGAACTGGCGATGTTCGGCCAGTACCACATGCATGAAATCCCGCTTGTCCAGCCTGTCGGCAGCGGCGAAGAGGGGAAAAGCCCCTACGGCGTGCGCCACATGGCCGGCAACGTGGCCGAGTGGGTGCAGGACTGGTTCGGGTTCGACTACTACTCCGTCACGCCGGATCGCAATCCGGCTGGTCCTGCGAACAGCCGTTACAAGGGCGCGCGCGGAGGCTCGTGGAAGAGCAGGCCGATGATGCTGCGCACCGCCACGCGCAGCGGCGCGCCCCCCGACCAGCGCTCCCCCACCATCGGCTTCCGGTGCGCGAAGTCCGTGCCGAAACGCTGAGCCGGCCGTCGTCCGCGTCCCCATGACAGGCCAGGACGCCTGTGCTACAGTTGGCCGACGATGTCAGGGGGCGTATGATTCGAGCAGTATACAAACTATTGCAGGTCATCGGTTCCGAAACCGAGCCGGGCCAGATCAGCCTGGGCTTCGCCTTCGCCCTGATCGCCGGCTTCACGCCGCTGGTCAGCCTGCATAACCTATTGTTGCTGTTTCTCATCCTGGTCCTGCGGGTCAACCTGTCGGCGTTTTTCCTCGGCCTGGCCTTCTTCTCCGGCGTCGCCTACCTGCTCGACCCGGTGTTCCATCGCGTCGGACTGGCCGTCCTGACCGCCGGCCCGTTGGAAGGACTCTGGACGACCCTGTACAACTCGACGCTCTGGCGGCTGGAAGGGTTCAACAACTCGATCGTCATGGGCAGTTTGATCGTGTCGCTCCTGCTGTTCGTGCCGTTCTACCTGGTCTCGAACCGCCTCATTCTCAAGTACCGCGAACATTTTCTTGCCTGGGTGCAGAAAACGAAGCTGGTCCACGTGTTGAACATTCTTCGCTATGGAGCGGGCTCATGACGGGCGACCGCGCATCGTCCACTCCCGCCGCTCCGCCGAAATCCCCCCAGAAACCGGCCGGTGCCGGCCGCTGGATTCGCTGGCCCGGCGTCGTCGCCTTCGCCGTCGTCACGGTGCTGCTCGCCGCCGCGTGGTGGCTCCTGGTGGACGGCATGATCGAATGCGCGATCGAGCGCGCCGGCACGCAGGCCGTCGGCGCCAAGGTGGAACTGGCCGCCGCTGACCTGACACTCCTCCCCCTGGGCCTGACCCTGAACGGGTTGCAGGTGACGGACCCCGATGAGCCGATGACCAACGCCGTCGAGGTGCAGCGGATCAGCTTTCTGATGGACGGGCTCAACCTGCTTCGCCGGAAGGTCATCGTCAATGAGATGACCGTGGACGGCGTCCGCTTCGGCACGCCGCGCAAGACCTCCGGCGCCATCGGAAAGCAGGAACCCGGGGTCATCCAGATGGTCGCCAAAACCAAGTTCGTGCTGCCGTCGGCGCAGATCCCCGACGTGAAGGAGATCCTGGCCAAGGAGGAGTTGCGTTCGCTGAAGCTGGCAGAGACCCTCCGCGCGGATATTCAGGCCGAGCAGGAACGCTGGAAGCAGCAACTGGCCGAACTGCCGAACAAGGCAAAATTCGACGAGTACCGGCAGCGCCTTGACAAGCTGAAATCCGCCGGCAAGGGTGGGCTGGGCGGCATCGTCGGCGGCGCCGGCGAAGCGACCGCCATCCAGAAGGACATCAGCCAGGACCTGGAGAAGATCACGACCGCGAAGAAAACCTTCGACAGCAACCTGGCCCGGATTCGCGAGCGGATGGATGGGGCGACGAAGGCGCCGGAAGAAGACCTGCGCCGCCTGCGCGACAAATACGCTCTTTCTCCGCAGGGACTGGCGAATATGAGCAGCGCGCTGATCGAGGGCCCGCTCGGCGACAGGATCGAAACCGCCCTGCGGTGGTATGCCAAGCTGCAGCCCTACCTCCAATCCGGCGGCGAGCGCAAAGGGAATGTGGAAGTGGTCACGCCCCTGCGCGGCAGGGGCGTGGACGTGCGGTTCAAGGAGCAGGCGCCGCTGCCCGATGTTCTGGTCCGCACGGCGAAGGTCGGGATGGATCTCTCCGCCGGTCTCGTGTCCGGCACCATCCGCAACATCACGCCGGACCAGCCGGTGCTGGGAGCGCCGACGACGTTTGAATTTGCGGGGGATAAACTCACCGGGCTGCAGTCGCTCAAACTGAGCGGCGAAATCAACCGCGTCGACCAGGCCAGCCCGCATGATGCGGCCACCCTCAACGTCCGTGGGTACCGCCTCCTGAACCTGCCCCTGTCCACCGACGACAGTCTGCCCGTCTTCGTGAAAGAGGCCCTGACGGATCTCGACCTCAAGGCCGGTCTGCGCGGCGAGGCGCTGGATGCAAACCTGGCAGCCACCCTGCAGTCGGTCCAGGTCACCACCGGCGTCAAGCCCGACGCGGATGCCGTCGCCAAAGCCGTGGCCTCGGCGCTGTCTGATATCAAATCCCTGCACGTCAAGGCCGATATCACCGGGACCGTCACACACTATGCTGTCCGCCTGTCGTCCGACCTCGACCAGGTGTTGAAGCAGGCGCTCGGCAAGCAGATGCAGGAGCAGGTGGGGAAATTTGAAAGCAAGCTGCGGACGGCAATTGCCGGGAAGGCCGCCAAGCCGCTCGCCGATCTGCGATCGAGTTTCGGCGGTCTCGCCGGAATCGGCGACGACCTCGCCCACCGCGTTCAGCAGGCGGCCGGACTGACCAAGGGCGGCGGCAAGGACGGCGGCCTGGGCGGGCTCAAGCTGCCGTTCTAATCCGGATGCCTACGACGGTATGAGTCTCTCGACCAGCATCCACGACCTCAAAACACTGATCCTGTCCTCCCATCCCGTCGTCGCCATCGAGACGGTCGAGGAGGAACGCGTCCGCTCGCTCCTGCAGGCCGTCAGCGAACAGACGAAGTTCCCCCTGTTCGAATGGTCCATCACGCGGGGATTCGCGCGGTCGGAGATGTCCTCGGAAGTCAACCGGACCATCGCGTCGCCGTCCGC
Source organism: Nitrospirae bacterium RIFCSPLOWO2_02_FULL_62_14 (assembly GCA_001805245.1). Classification (GTDB taxonomy): domain Bacteria; phylum Nitrospirota; class Nitrospiria; order Nitrospirales; family Nitrospiraceae; genus 2-02-FULL-62-14. The sequence goes on from MHEU01000051.1 coordinate 13,532, forward strand.
CCTGCTCTCGCACCTGGAAGGGCTCCGCCCGGAGATCATCGTGCTCCTGAAGGATTTCTCCCGCCATCTGGACGACGCCACGCATGCCCGCCTGTTCCGGGAAGTGGCGGGTCAGTTCGCGAAAAAACGTTCGACGGCCGTGCTGGCGGGCGACACGGTGCAGCTCCCGAACGAGATCGAAGCGCTGGCGGTTCGCTATCGCCTGCACATGCCGGATCATGAGGAATTGGCCGCGGTGGTTTCGAGCGTCATTGGATCGATCGGGAAGAAAGCCGGCGGGATGGAACTCTCCTCGAAAGACCGGGACGATCTGCTGCGGGCCATGAACGGCCTGACATTGAACCAGGCGCGACAGGCCATCTCGCACGCCATCCTCGAAGACGGCGCCCTCACCCCGCGCGCCGTGCAGGGGGTGCTCGATCGCAAGGCCCAGATGATCAAGGAAGGCGGCCTGCTGGAGTATTACCCCCTGGCGGACAACCGCTTCGAGCTGGGCGGGTTCGCCAATTTGAAGGCCTGGTTGCAGCGCGCCTATCTGGGATTCAGCCCGGAGGCCAGGGCGATGAACCTGACGCCGCCACGCGGCATCCTGATCGTCGGCGTTCCGGGCTGCGGCAAGTCGCTGGCCTGCAAGGTCATCGCCCGCGACTGGAAGCTGCCCCTGCTCAAGCTGGACGCCGGGCGGCTGTTCGACAAGTTTGTGGGCGAATCCGAGAAAAACTTCCGCAAAGCAGTCGCCATGGCCGAGTCCATGGCTCCGGTCGTCTTCTGGATCGACGAAATCGAAAAAGGCATGGTGTCGGCCGGCAGCGGCGAGGCCGACGCGGGGCTCGGGCGCCGCCTCTTCGGCGCGTTTCTGACCTGGCTGCAGGAGAAAAAGCAGGAGGTCTTCGTCGTGGCGACGGCCAACGACCTCTCGGTGCTGCCGCCCGAATTACTGCGCAAGGGCCGCTTCGACGAAATTTTCTTCGTGGATCTACCGAACGAACCGGAACGGGAGGCGATTCTGAAGATTCAACTCGGCCTGCGCAAGCAGAACCCCGCGACGTTCGATCTCAAAACCGTCGTGCCGGCCTGCGACGGGTTCAGCGGCGCCGAGATCGAGCAGGCGATCGTCTCCTCGCTCTACCGCGCGCTCTCCCATAAAAAACCGCTCGATACCGGCCTGCTCCTGGAAGAACTCCGCCAGACCGTGCCGCTGTCCGTCTCGCGCCGCGAAGACATCACGCGGCTCCGCGATACGGCCAAAGGCCGCTTCGTCAGCGTCCGCTGACCCACCCCGGCCGGCTCGAACCCATCAATCCGATGTCCGTTTCACCAGCCTTGCCAGTGTCCGCGCGTTCTGGATCGCATGCCCGTCCGCCGTATTATTGAAATACGCGAACACGTCCAGCCCGTCTTTCAGATATCTCTTGATCTTGCTCGCCTCCTCAGACAGCTCGGCTTTGGAGTAGCTGGAGACAAATAATTGCTCCCTCCCGTGAAACCGCAAATAGACGAAGCCGGCCGTGAGCATATCGCGCCGTGGATAGCCGGGCGAATCCGCGATGCAGAGCGCCGCATGATGGCGCTTCAGCAGGCGGTAGATCTCCTCCGTAAACCAGGATTCATGCCGGAATTCGAAGACCAGCCGGAGCGGCCGATCGCCCGATGCAGCATCCCGGGCCTTTTCCAAAAACGCGGCCAGCCGTTTTCGGTCGCACACGAAATTCGGCGGGAACTGGAGCAGGATCGGCCCGATGTGCGGCCCTAGAGCCAGCGCATTTCGGATGAAGGTCCGCCAAGCTCCAGTAACAGCGTACAGCCGCTTCGTGTGCGTGATGAGACGACTGGCTTTGACGGCAAAGAGGAACCCGTCAGGCACTTGTCCCGCCCACTTCGCATAGGTTTCCGGCTTGGGGAGGTGATAGAAGGAGTAATTGACCTCGGTGGTGCAAAACTCGCGGGCATAGAACTCAAGATATTGCCGACTGGGCAGATCGCTAGGATAGAAGATGCCGCGCCAGTCCGGATAGGACCAGCCCGAGGTGCCGATGAATGCCTGCCCCATGGGCGCTTGGAGGCGAACGGCTCGCGGCCGGTTCGGTGAAAGGTTTACGCGGCAGCTTTGGCGGATTTGCCTGCGCGCAGATATGCATCCACGCCTGCGGCCATCTTGCGGCCTTCGGCAATCGCCCAGACGATGAGGGACTGTCCGCGACGGGTGTCGCCGCCGGCAAAGACGCCGTCAAGATTGGTCATGAAGCGTTCGTCCGCAGCGACGTTGCCACGCGCGTCGTACTTCACGCCGAGGCTGTCGAGCAGGCCGTTCTTGACCGGACCGGTAAAGCCCATCGCCAGCAACACAAGATCCACATCCATTTCGAAATCGGTGCCGGGCATCGGCGTGAACTTGCCGTTCTCGAGTTTCACGCGATGGGCGTGCAGTTTCGTGACCTGCCCGTTGTGACCGGTAAACTTGGTGGTGGACACGCTCCACTGGCGATCGCAGCCCTCTTCGTGGGCATGCGACGTCCGGAGCTGCATCGGCCAGAGCGGCCAGGGCGTGGAGCCGGCCCGCTGCGGCGGAGGCTCCGGCAGCAGTTCGAATTGATGCACCTCGGCGCATTCCTGCCGGTGCGCCGTGCCCAGGCAGTCCGATCCCGTATCGCCGCCGCCGATGATGACGACCTTCTTCCCCTTGGCCGTGATCGGCTCGGCGGTGATCGTGTCGCCGGCGTTGCGCCTGTTCTGCTGCGTTAGATAGTCCATCGCGGGATGGATGCCCTTGAGTTCACGCCCCGGCACCGGCAAATCGCGCGGCTGCTCGGCGCCCATGGCAAGACACACGGCATCGTGTTTCTTCCGCAGTTCCTCGCCGCTGATGTCTTTCCCGATCGTCACGCCGGTCTTGAACACGACCCCTTCGGCCTTCATCTGATCCAGCCGGCGGTCGATGACCCACTTTTCCATCTTGAAGTCGGGAATGCCGTAGCGGAGCAGCCCGCCGATCCGATCGGACTTCTCGTAGACGGTCACGCTGTGGCCGGCGCGCGCCAGTTGCTGGGCCGCGGCCAGGCCGGCCGGGCCGGAACCCACGACCGCAACGGTCTTGCCGGTGCGCGACACGGACAGGATCGGCTGCACCCAGCCCTCGTCGAATCCTTTATCGATAATGTTCCATTCAATGACCCGGATGGACACCGGATCGCTGTTGATGCCGAGCACGCAGGCCGATTCGCAGGGCGCGGGACACAGCCGCCCGGTGAACTCCGGAAAGTTGTTCGTCGTATGGAGCGCCTTCAGCGCATCCTGCCAGCGACCGCGATGGACGAGATCGTTCCATTCCGGAATCAGATTCACCACCGGGCAGCCGTTCGTGCTCTGGCAGAAGGGCACGCCGCAGTCCATGCAGCGCGCGCCCTGCGTCTGGAGCTTGTCCTCGGCAAAGGGCTCGTAGAATTCCTTCCAGTCCCGGAGGCGCAATTCGACCGGGCGGCGCTTGGGGCCTTCGCGGGCGAATTTTATGAAGCCTTTCGGATCAGCCATGGCCTTAGCTCATGAACGCGCGCCGGCGTTCTGTCCTCCCATTTTCGCTAACCCATCCCACAGGCAATGCCACCCCAAGCCGTAAAAGGTTGAAGCCAGAGTTATTTGTAAACGAGACCTGTCATGTTTTGACGGTCTTGTGCGCTTTTTCCTTCGCCGCCGCCTTCTTGCGTTCCGCGAGCACGCGCTTGTAATCCACCGGCATCACTTTCACGAACTTCGGCAGCATCGTCTCCCAGGCTTCGAGCACGTTCTTCGCCTTCCGGCTGCCGGTGTATTGCACGTGCCGCTCGATCATCTCGCGCAGAATCTTTTTGTCCTCTGCCGTCGTGACCGGCTCCAGCTCGACCATGCCGAGGTTGCAGCGGTCCCTGAACTTTCCTTCTTCATCGAGCACGAAGGCGATCCCTCCGGACATGCCCGCCGCAAAATTGCGCCCGGTCCTGCCCAGCACGACCACCACGCCGCCCGTCATGTATTCGCAGCCGTGGTCGCCGGTGCCTTCAATCACGGCCTTCACGCCGCTGTTGCGGACAGCGAACCGCTCGCCGGCCGTGCCGTAGAAATAGCACTCTCCCTGCGTCGCGCCGTAGAGCGACGTATTACCGATCAGAATGGTTTCCTCCGGCGCAAACGTCGCGCCTTTGGGCGGATAGACGATGATCCGGCCGCCGCAGAGCCCCTTGCCGAGATAATCGTTGGACTCCCCTTCCAGTTCCAGCGTCACGCCCTTTGCGAGGAACGCGCCGAACGACTGGCCGGCCGATCCGGTGAATTTGATCTGGATGGTGCCGTCCGGCAACCCGTCCAACCGGTACTTCCTGGCGATGCGGCTCGACAGGATCGTGCCGACCGTCCGATTCACGTTGCGGATCGGCAACTCGAACTTGACCGGCTTCTTGTGCTCGACGGCCTCCTGGCAGAGCTCGAGCAGCTTCCAGTCGAGTACGCCCTCCAGACCGTGGTTCTGCTTCTCCACCCAATGCGTCGCCACATCGTCGCCGACCTCGGGGCGATGCAGCAGCACCGAGAGGTCGAGGCCCTTCGCCTTCCAGTGATCGATCGCCTTCTGGGCGCGGAGCTTGTCCGTGCGCCCGATCATCTCCTCGAATTTCCGGAAGCCCAACTGCGCCATCAGCTCGCGGACCTCTTCGGCCACGAAGAAGAAATAATTGACGACGTGCTCAGGCTGGCCGGTGAACTTCTTGCGCAATTCCGGGTCCTGCGTGGCCACGCCGACCGGGCAGGTGTTGAGATGGCACTTGCGCATCATGATGCAGCCTTCGACGATCAGCGGCGCGGTCGAGAAGCCGAACTCCTCGGCCCCGAGCAGCGCGGCGATGACGACATCGCGGCCCGTTTTCAACTGGCCGTCCGTTTCTACCCGGATGCGCCCGCGCAGGTTGTTCAGCACCAGCGTCTGTTGCGTCTCCGCCAGGCCGAGTTCCCACGGAATGCCGGCATATTTGATGGAGGCCAGCGGCGAGGCGCCCGTGCCGCCACTGTCTCCGCTGATCAGGACCTTGTCGGCCTTGGCCTTGGACACGCCCGCCGCAACGGTCCCCACCCCGACCTCGGAGACCAGTTTCACCGAGACTTCCGCCTCGGGATTGGAGTTCTTGAGGTCGAAAATCAACTGCGCCAGATCCTCGATCGAGTAGATGTCGTGATGCGGCGGCGGCGAAATCAGCTGCACGCCCGGCGTGGCGTACCGCAGGCGGGCGATGGTCTCGTCCACCTTGTGACCGGGCAGCTGGCCGCCTTCGCCCGGCTTCGCGCCCTGCGCCATCTTGATCTGCAATTCCCTGGCATGGACCAGATAGTCCGTCGTGACGCCGAACCGCGCCGAGGCCACCTGCTTGATGGCGCTGTTCTTGGAATCGCCGTTCGGCAGCGGCACGAACCGCTCCGCGTCCTCGCCGCCCTCGCCGGTGTTGCTTTTGCCGCCGATGCGGTTCATCGCGATCGCCAGCGTCTCGTGCGCCTCCTTGCTGATCGCGCCGAAGGACATGGCGCCGGTCGTGAAGCGCTTGACGATCGCACTGGTCGGCTCGACCTCTTCCAGCGGAACCGGTTGCGGAAGCGTCTTCAGCTCCAGCAGGCCGCGAATGTTCGAGCGGCGTTTGCTCTCGTCGTTCACCAGCGCAGAGAACTCCTTGAACGTCTGCGCGTTCTTGTGTTGCGTGGCGTGCTGGAGCTTGTAAATCGTCTCCGGATTCCAGTTGTGATGCTCGCCCTGCACGCGATAGTGGATCTCGCCGCCGAAATCCAGCTGGCGGATGGGCGCCGGCTCGTAGGCCATGCGATGGCGCCGCAGCGATTCTTCGCCGATCTCGCGGATGCCGATCCCCTCGATGCGGGACGGCGTGCCGGTCATGTACCGTTCGACCAGTTGCTTGCTCAGCCCGATCGCCTCGAAAATCTGCGCGCCGCAGTAGGACTGCACCGTGGAGATGCCCATCTTGGAGAAAATCTTGAGCAGGCCCTTGTTGATGGCCTTGATGAACTTGCCTTCCGCCGTCGCGGCGTCGATGCCCTCCGGCAGATACCCGTCCCGCTCCATGTCCACGAGCGACTCGAAGACCAGATAGGGATTGATCGTCCCCGCGCCGTAGCCGATCAGGCAGGCGAAGTGGTGCACGTCGCGCGGCTCGCCGGTTTCCAGAATGAGGCCGACCTCCGTTCGCGTGCATTCGCGCACGAGATGGTGGTGGACGGCGGAGATGCCGAGCAGGCTCGGAATCGGCGCCCATTCCCCGTCGACCCCGCGGTCGCTGAGAATCAGAAACTTGTAGCCCTCCTTGATCGCCTGCGACGCCTCACGGCAGAGGGTATCCACCGCCGTGCCGAGGCCGTCGGGCCCTTCGCTCACGCGAAACAGCATCCGGAGCGTCTTGCTTTTGAAATTCGGATCGGCCAGATCGCGGATCTTCTGCAAATCTCCGTTGGTCAGGATCGGCTGCCCGACCTTGATGCGGCGGCAGGATTCCGGCCGCTCGTCCATCACGTTGGGCTTGGGGCCGATGTTCGTGACCAGCGACATGACGAGTTGTTCGCGGATCGGATCGATCGGCGGATTGGTCACCTGCGCGAACAGTTGCTTGAAATACTTGAACAGCAGCTGCGGCCGCTCGGACAGTACCGCCAAGGGCGTATCGGTGCCCATGGACGAGACCGGCTCTTCGCCGGTGACGACCATCGGCGTGATCACCATCTTTAATTCTTCGACCGTGTAGCCGAAGGCCTGCTGGCGTTGGCGAATCGACGCATGATCCGGCTGCGGCACGTTCAACGGCTCCGGCAACTCGCTCAGCGAGATGCCGTACTGGCTGACCCACGACCGGTAGGGTTTGCGCCCGACGATGTCGGCCTTGATCTCCTCGTCGTCGATGATGCGGCCCTGCGCCGTGTCCACCAGGAACATGCGGCCCGGCTGGAGCCGCCCCTTCTGACGGATGTTCGCGGCCTCGGCGGGCAGCACGCCGGCTTCGGAGGCCAGCACGACCAGATCGTCCGCCGTCACCTGGTAGCGGCAGGGCCGCAGGCCGTTGCGGTCCAGCGTCGCGCCGATCATCCTGCCGTCCGTAAAGCACACCGCCGCGGGACCGTCCCATGGCTCCATCATCGCCGCGTGGTACTGATAGAACCCGAGCCGGTCGAGATCCATGTGCGGATTGGCAACCCAGGGCTCCGGGATCAGCATCATCATCGCGTGCGGCAGCGAACGCCCGCCCATGACGAGAAACTCCAGCGCGTTGTCGAGGCAGGCCGAGTCGCTCTGCTGCTCGCTGACGATCGGGAAGAGCTTCGGGATGTCCTTCCCGAACAGCTCCGATTCCAGGCGGCCCTGGCGCGCCTTCATCCAATTCACATTACCCTTGAGCGTGTTGATCTCGCCGTTGTGGCACACGTACCGGTACGGATGCGCCAGTGGCCAGGTCGGGAACGTGTTCGTGCTGAACCGCGAATGCACCAGCGCGAGCGCGCTGGTCAGGCTGGCGTCCATGAGATCCTGATAGTACGCCGCCATCTGGTTCGGCAGCAGCAGTCCTTTATAGACGACCGTATTCGCCGACAGGCTCGGCACATAGAAGTACTCGCGCCCCTCGATGGCCGATTCCCGGACGGCCTTTTCGACGCGCTTGCGGATGACGTAGAGCTTCCGCTCGAACGCGGCCGGATCGAGCATGTCGCGCGCGACGAAGATCTGCCGGATGACCGGCTCCGTGCGCCGCGCCTGCACGCCGATGGCGTCGCTCTTGACCGGCACGTCGCGCCAGCCGAGACTGCGCGCGCCCTCCTCGGCCACGATCTTTTCGAACAGCGTTTCGCATTGCTTGCGGGAGGCTGCGCCGGTCGGCAGAAAGACCATGCCCACGCCATACTCGCCCGCGCCGGGCAGAGCGACGCTGGCGTCCGCCGCCGCGCGTTTCAGAAACTCGTGGGGAACCTGCAGCAGGATGCCGGCGCCGTCGCCGGTGCAGGGATCGCACCCCTGCGCGCCGCGGTGAGCCAGATTTTCAAGGACCTGCAAACCCTTTTGGACGATGCTGTGGGACTTGCCGCCTTTAATATTGACGACAAAACCGATCCCGCAGCCGTCTTTCTCGTGCTCAGGATTATAGAGACCCTGGGCTGGAGGTAATCCGGGAACGTTCATCTTGGGAGCCTTCGCTGACGGTTAGAGTTCTCCTGTTCCACCATGACGATGTTGCCGACAATGGCAATTCTGCACTGGTCTTTCTCATGCTCCGGATCGTAGAGGCCCTGCTTGGAAGGCAACCCGGGAATGTTCATTTTCAAACATGAAAACACGCGTGTGAGTTGATTCAAACTTACCGGACGCCGTGCAAATCTGTCAAGACAAGAACGCGGCCAAACTGCGCAATTCCGAACGCGAAATTCCCCGTTTTCGATGCTTGACAACGACCGCGTCGTTCCCTCAGACTCGCCCGCATGCAACAGGGCCCCGCCACATCGACGCTGCAGACGATGGCCGACGTGTGGGATGCCTACCGCACGGATCTCGACGGCGTCGACGATCACATCAGGAAAAACCTCGATTCGTCCGTCACGCTCGTCAACACGGTTGCCGCCCATATTCTGAGCAGCGGAGGCAAACGCATCCGCCCGCTGCTGCTGCTGCTGTCGGCCCGGTTGTGCGGCGATACGTCATCCGATCCGCAAAACCTCGGCAGCCTCGTCGAGTTCATTCACACCGCCACGCTGCTGCACGACGACGTCGTGGACGACGCCGATCTGCGCCGTGGCCGGCAGACCGCCCGCAAGGTGTGGAGCAACCAGATCAGCATTCTCGTCGGCGATTACCTCTATTCACACGCGATGCGCCAGATCGTCACGTTCAAAAACCAGGCGATCAACGAAACGCTGGCGGAAGCCTGCCGGCGGATGGCGGAGGGCGAAGTCCTGCAGCTCTACCACCACGGCAGCATCGCCATGACCGAGGCCGACTACATCCGGATCGTGGAGCACAAGACGGCGAGCCTCATCGCGTCATCGTGCCGCATCGGCGCCATCATCGGCCGCGCCACCGGCGAACAGCAGGCGGCGCTGTTCCGGTTCGGCGAATACATCGGCATCGCCTTTCAAATGGCGGACGACACGCTCGACTACACGGCCAACGGGGAACATCTGGGGAAAACGCTGGGACAGGACCTGCGGGAGGGAAAGATCACGCTTCCGCTGCTCCATCTCCTGCAGCACTGTCCGGAGCCGGACCGAGAGATGATCAAGGATCGCCTGGAAACGCGGACGCTGTCGGACACCGACCTGCAGCGGATCATCGCGCTGATGCAGGACTATGGATCCATCGCCCATGCCATGGACCGGGCGCGCGCCTATGTCGCGGCGGCGACCCGAAGCCTGGCCCTGTTCGACGACTCGCCGGCCAAGCGCGCGCTGGTCATCGTGGCCGACTACATGGTCCATCGCGACCGGTAACCAACGCCGACGCCCGCCGTGCTCGACCTGCTTTCACGATCAGATTGTCACGAAGCCGGCATGCCGCTCACGCACGACACCCATCCGCTGGTGAAACTGGCCTCCGAGGCGGTGGAGATCTTCGTCCGGGACCGTTGGATCATCGCCCCGCCGGCCGACTTTTTCGAACGGCACCCGCCGGCGGCCCGCCGGGCCGCCGCGTTCGTCTGCTTGAAAGCGCGCGGCCAGTTGCGCGGCTGCGTCGGCACCACCGAACCGGCGCGGGAGACCCTGGCCGTGGAGATCATTGAAAACGCCGTCGCCGCGGCCACGCGCGATCCCCGCTTCGCGCCGGTGAGCCTGGACGAATTGTTCGAGCTGGCCGTGACCGTGGACGTGCTCTCCGACCCGGAGCCGGTCGCCGACGAAACACGGCTCGACCACCGTCGCTACGGCGTGATCGTCCGGGCGGGCGCGCGGCACGGCGTGCTGCTGCCGGACATCGAGCACATTAATTCGGTCCGGGAACAGGTCGCCACGGTGCGGTTGAAAGCCGGCATCGGCCCGCATGAGACAGTTGAATTGTTCCGGTTTGAAGTCACGAGATACCGGTGATCGAAGCACAAGAACTGGTTTAGCCCGTTTGGCCCGTTAAGCCTGTTGAGCCCGTAACAGGCCTAACTGGCAAACCGGCCTAACAGGCTGAACGAACCAAATAACGATTTATGGAGTCCTAATGGCGAATCTGATTCCGTTTAGAGGCGTTCTCTACAATCCGGCGAAAGCGCCCGACATCAGTCGGGTGGTGGCGCCTCCGTACGACGTGATCGATGCGGCCTTTCAGCAGGCCCTGTATGCCCGCCACCCCCATAATGTCATCCGGCTCGAACTGGGACTGGACGAACCACACGATAGCCCGGGACAGAACCGCTACACGCGCGCCGCGGCGCTGCTCAGGGACTGGATGGCTTCCGGCGTGCTGCAGCGCGAGCGAGCGCCGGGCATCTATCCCTACATGATCGACTACCGGTCTCCGCTGGATGCCCCCGGCACGCCGCCGAGGACGCTCAAGGGATTCTTCTCGACCGTCGAACTGGAGGAGTTCGGCACCGGCAAAATCTACCCGCACGAAAACACGCGGGCCGCCGCCAAAACGGACCGATTGAATTTACTCGAGGCCTGCGGGGCCAACTTCAGCGCGATCTTCTCGCTGTTCTCCGATCCAAAGGGCGCCGTCATCCAGCTCATCGACAAATCCGTCAACACCGACAAGCCACGCTTCGAGTTCACGGACGACGAGGGATTTCGCCAGCGCCTCTGGGCCATCACGGACCGGCCGGTGCTGAACGAGATCGTCGCCTGCATGAAATCCTCGCCGCTCTTCATCGCGGACGGCCACCACCGGTACGAGACCGCGCTCAACTACCGGCGGATCCGGCGGGAACGCGCAGGGACGGCCGGGGGCGTCCAGCCCTACGACAGCGTGCTCATGCTGTTCGCCAGCCTGGAAGATCCCGGCCTGACCGTGCTGCCGACGCATCGCGTGCTCACGACGCCGGTGCCGCCGCACGCCGACATCGCGCGGCTGCTGGGCGGAGCGTTGGACATCGAGGAGATCGCTTCAGCGCAATTTATCCGGACGCTGCGCAGCCGCGGGCAGACCGCCCCCGTGTTCGGCCTGGCGCTCCGCGGCGCGCCCTCGCCGCTGCTGCTGTCGGTCAAGCCCGATCACCGGCCCAAGGCCGGCGCCCCGGAACGCGACAAACTGGATGTCTCCCTCCTGCAAACGCTGGTCATGAACACACTCTGCCCGAAGGAATCCGACCAGCACGCGTTGATCTATACGAAGGACGATCAGGAAGCGATCGACCTGGTGGCCCAGGGCAAAGCGACCGCCGCGCTGCTGCTGAACCCCGCGAAAGTCAGCGAAGTCCGGGCCGTGGCTGCGGCCGGCGAGCGCATGCCCCACAAGTCCGCGTACTTCTTTCCCAAGCCCCTGACCGGCCTGGTCATGAATGTGATGGAGTGAGTGCGCCTGCGACAGACAACGTGGGGCATGTATGGCCGCACAAGTCCAATCCATTCCCCCCAAGCCCCTGACCGGCCTGGTCATGAATGTGATGGAGTGAGCGACCGGCTCCGCGAGACCGGCGCGACGGGCGGGAATGGCGCGACGAGTCAGAGCGATCTTGCAAGTCGCGCGTTCTTCCGAGTCTCGCGAGTCGCGCCGGGAGCGTTAGCAGGTAACGCCCTATTTTTCCCCTCGCCACGCCGGCCACGCCTCGGCTATAATCGTTTCGGTTAGGACTCCTTATTCGCACCGCTCCTATGGATAAACCGGTCGCCAAAGCCAAAATTCTCGT
>MHEU01000052.1:0-1390 GCA_001805245.1 Nitrospirae bacterium RIFCSPLOWO2_02_FULL_62_14
TGATTGCAAGAGCTGACCCCAATTTTACTTTTCTTGCGACTATCGTTAAGACTCCCGACCTCTTTTCGATCTCCTCGGAGTAAGAGGCGAGCTGGCGGCCCTATCTCCCTTCGTGCTCGCGCAACGCGCGGCCTCGGAAGGCCCTCGTTGGACGCGCGCAGTTGAATGGAGATAGGCCCGCCGCTCGCGGGGAAAACCGCCACAAACTATATTGAATATGGAACGGGGACTGGCCGCTTGTTGACCAGTCCCCGTTCGCGCTTCGCCACGTTCAGCGGGCTATCCCAGCGTGATCACTCTATGTCTTTTCGTGACCGAGGGGTTTCTGGGAGCGCGGCGGAAGGGTGAATGTCCCTGATTCTGGTCCTTCATTATGCTATAGTATGAACCATGCTGAAACGCTCACTCGCCAAGACAAACCCCTACCTCCTCGACTCGGTGAAGCGCCGGGAGATGTTTGCGATGACTGTCTTTACATCTACCGACGTTGAGGGTGTCAAACTCAGCCAATCTGACCTTGAAGCGACGAAGAAGGCCCCGCGCCACCCTACTGTGTTCCGTGTATCTGGAAAGTCCTCTGGATCACGGCGCTGAACAGTTCTGCCATCTGTTTGTAATTCCGATCAAGCCCAGCTCGAGAAAAGAAATTGTTCTCTGACCCCAATTTTCTCTCAGTTGCGGCGGATTACTTCCCAGCCATGAGTTCAGTTTCCAGGGGGTGATCTTTCTTGAAACGGCTGACGCCCAGGACGCTGAACCCCAACACGTGCCCTTGCTCATCCACACGCTTCATGACGGCATCGTGAGCAGTCGGACGCATAAAGCCCGGCGCCTGGCTGAACTGCACTTCAAGGTAGTCCCCTTCCGGATCAAACCAGACTTTTACTTTTTCGGCCATATGGTGTCTCCCGTCTTGAGTTGATCAGTCAAATAGGCCGTGACCACGAAGACGTCATCCGCCGCATACTTTACCACAACGCACAACCATTTCATCAGGCGATCGGCCTGGCTATCTCCCCATGCGGTTGCGTTTCTCCGGACGGAGCAACGCGGAACACGAGGGAATCTAGCGAAATTACGGAAGGAAAGCTATGCCCGACGTGGCCGTCTTCGTCGAGGCAGAAGCGTTTCCCAGGAAGCAGTCGTGAGATGGGACAGCGGAACGACGGTCGCTCGGGCCGAAAGGGCGTAGCGTCGCGTCCCGGGATACAGCACGATGAGATGCTCCAGCCGCAGATCGTCGAGCGCGATGCGCATCGAGGGTGTGAGCGTCGGCGCGTCCGTCCGTTTGACCTCCACGCCCAGGCGGCGGCCATCTTTGAGCAGCAGGAGGTCCAATTCTGCGCCCTGATGCGTTGCCCAGAAATAGGCGTCGTCCGGCTGCACGAGT
>MHEU01000052.1:1409-5561 GCA_001805245.1 Nitrospirae bacterium RIFCSPLOWO2_02_FULL_62_14
TCCCAGGACGCGCCGCACTTGGGATGCTGCAGCAGTTCCGCGTCCGTCCGGATGCCCAGGAGCGCATGAAGTAACCCGCTGTCGCGCACGTACACCTTGGGCGCCTTCACCTGGCGTTTCCCAAGATTCTCATGCCAGGGCGGGAGCTGTCTCACCATGAAGACGCCCGTCAGCAGGTCGAGATACCGGCGCACGGTGGGCTCGCTGACTCCCAGCGAGCGCGCGGGTTCCGCGGCATTCCAGATGTTGCCGTGGTAGTGCGCCACCATCGCCCAGAATCGTCGGAGCGCCTGGGCCGGAATGGCGACGCCGAGTTGCGGAAGATCCCGTTCCAGGAAGGTCTGGACAAATTCGCGCCGCCAGCGGAGGCTGTCGTCCTGCGTCCGGGCCAAAAAGGAGCGCGGGAAGCCGCCGCGCAGCCAGTGCCGGTTCAGCGCCCCCGCCCCTACCTCGGCCAGGTTGAAACCCGGCAAGGTGATCGTCTCCACGCGCCCTGCCAGGGATTCGGACGATTGGCGCAGCAACTCCGGCGAGGCGCTGCCGAGAATCAGGAAGCGCGCCGGCACGGGCTTGCGGTCGGCGAGCACGCGGAGGACCTGGAACAAATCAGGGCGCCGCTGGACTTCGTCGATCACGATCACCCCGCGCAGGGGGGCCAACGCCGTCATCGGCTCGGCCAGCCGCGCCAGGCTCATCGGTTCTTCCAAATCGAAGTAGCGGGGGGAATCCGACGGCACGACCTGCCGGGCGAGCGTGGTTTTCCCGCTCTGGCGCGGTCCGATCAGCGCCACCACGCGGCTCCGTCGGAGCGCGCGGCGGATCTGAGACAGGAGCGCACGTCGCTTCAACATGCCTGTGACGATACCATGAAAATCGAAAATACGCTATTCGAATTTCATGGTCATAGAAATACGCCTGAACAGCCGGCGATCGTCGGCTCAGGAGAACCTGCGACACAAGACAAGAGCAACGCGGGACAGGAGGAAATCTAGCGAAATTACGGAAGGAAAGCTATGAGGAAGAAGCCGGGCGGGTTTTTGGCAGCCCGGGAGCGTGCGGGGCAGGTCTTTCTACTTGCAGCTTGGAACTTGCGGCTTGTTGCTTTCCGCGAGAGATGTCAGCGCGGCGGAGCGGAAGGGAGTCGAGCTGGCGGTGGGGTGGCATGCCCTTCCGCTTCAACGCCTCCCGGAACGGCCCTTTCGGACTTTGCCAGACGGAAGCCTTCGGAAATTCCTTCGCGGACTCAGTCAGTTTCCGTTTTCCTTCCTGGCAAAGTCTCGATGGGCGCCCCGTTCCTCCGGCGAATTCCGCTCCAAGGCATGCCACCCCCACCAGCAAGTCTTCAACTAAAAAAATAGAAAGGCGACGAGTCGCTTGCAAACTCGTCACCTTTAACGCTTCGCCACGTTCAGCGGGCTGTGGCAGTACCGTTGGCGGTGGAACTCTATGATGTCACAGCGGTTTTGGAAGCATTTGCCTCCTTGCTTGACCTGGCCGTATGCTCAGTCTATAAAGAGCATCAGTTATGACCAAAAGAGGTACAGCTTTCCGCAACCTGGATGTCAGAGAGACACCCTCCTACGGGGTCGTGGAAGCAGCGCATTACCTGCGCATTCCGCCCACCACGATTCGATGCTGGGTCTCCGGTCGGGATTACCCAACTAAGGCAGGCAAGCAATTTTCCAAGCCGGTTATTCAGCCAGCCGATCCGGAGGGCAAGCTGCTATCCTTCATGAATCTCGTCGAGATTCACGTCCTCGATGCCATCCGACGCAAATACAATATCTCGCTTGACAAAGTGCGAACGGCGGTTCATTTTCTCTCAAGGCAGTTTCCCTCAAGACATCCGCTAGCCGACCAAGAATTTGCAACCGATAGGCTGAATCTGTTTGTCGAGAAATTCAGCCAATTGATCAACATCTCTCAGGATGGACAACTCGCCATGCGCGAGATTATCCAGGCGCACTTGGAACGCATCGAGAGAGACATGGCCGGCATCCCGGTCCGGTTGTATCCCTTCACGAGAAAACGAGACTTGCAGGAGCCCAAAGAAGAGCCCAAGGCCGTCGTCATTGATCCACAGGTGTCCTTCGGTCGGCCTGTGTTGGCAGGAACCGGCATTGTCACTGCGGTAATCGCAGAGCGCTACAAGGCCGGTGATTCAATAGACGATTTGTCGAACGACTATGGCCTTGAGCGGCTCAAAATTGAAGAAGCGATCAGGTGCGAGCTCCAGGTCGAAGCCGCCTGAAGTTCCTGTCTTTTTCCTCGATCGGTCCCTCGGAAAAAAGCGCATTGCCGCAGCGCTCCGTCAAGCGGGGGCAACCGTCCATGTCCATGACGATCACTTCCCCCAGGATGCAAAAGACGAAGTCTGGCTCACCAGTGTCGGACAACAGGGCTGGATCGTACTTACCAAAGACCACCGGATACGATATAGAAATCTCGAACGCGCCGCATTGATGAATGCTGGAGTCGGTGCATTTATCCTCACGGCCGGCGATCTATCAGGCGAAGAGATGGCCAACGCCTTCGCAAAAGCGCTCCCCGCCATTTCGAAATTTCTTGCCAAGCATGATCGGCCATTCATCGCCAGAGTGACCAAAAGCGGATCGGTGACAATCATGCTCGAACACAATCCAGCCTGAGGGTCTGTTCTTAAAGCTCGCCTTTGAAGGCTTTGTCGAGGATGGAGGGCAGGAGCGCGTCGAGTTCGGCGGAGGGATGCTGTCAGCGCGGCGGAAGGGACCGGGGCGCTATTCCTTACCGCCTCTTCCAAACAAAGTAGCCTGGCACCTTTTTTTCTCTCGCGCGGCAGAAGGAAGATGGTGTCAGGAACCTTTCGTCGGCTTCAAAAACGGTTCCTGACACCGTTTTCTCCCCCTACAGCCGTTAAAAAAACAGAACGGTGACAGACCGCTTGAAAGTCTGTCACCGTTAACGCTTCGCCACGTTCAGCGGGCTATTCCAGCACGATCACCCTACGACCCTTGTCATCCTTTTCGAAAACAAATTGTTCTCTGACCCCAATTCCTTTTCCCGGTTCAATGGGCGTTGGTATTTCATGGCGCATACTTTCATGCTACGGCCTGATCGCCAATTCGACAAGAGGGGGTTCAGCCGGCGGCCAGCAACGACTCCACGCGGCGAAAAGCAGGCGGGAGAAATGGATTGGAAGAGGTCAACCAGGTGTCAGCGCGGCAAAAGGGAGAATGCTTTATTTTTTCTCGTCCTGGGGATAACGATAAAGCCAGTCGCGGCGTCACCGTAGGTCTCGATAGCCCCATCTAAGAAGTGATACGCCGTGAGCGCGCAAAGCGCAGCATCGATGGTGTCAATGTTAGTGAGGGCTACCGTTTTCATACCTGCTTGACGTAGCAATTCTAGACGATCAGTGCGTTTGTGTTTGGCGGAAACGATCTTTCCGGCCAAAGCACAAGCAACAGCTTGCGGGAACGTCTCGAAGCAAGCTTTTTCTTCCATCGTGACAACATTCCCATCAAAGAGTGGATAGTTTTGTTCGATAAGACGGAAAAGCTCCGCGCCCGCTCGCATCCATCGATAGAAATCTTTGGTTTCGGCAGTATCCTTGCTCGGCGTGGCAAAACAAAAAATACCCTCAGTAGAGAGAGCGCGTTCTGCCGGCCTTGCGCGTCCAGTCGTGCTCCAACGGCAAGGGGCATCGATCCCAATCACCCGGGCGTCAAGTTTAAGGCACCACTCCTCAAGCTCAGCCGCCTTTAGAGTCGCGGTTTTATCGTGGTAGTCACCATCGAGCAAGGCCACCGCGTGGAAGCCTTTTCTGGGGCCACCGACATCGACACCAACAACTATCGTGGATGCGATCAACACCTGACCTTATTTATTAGCAGGAATAAGTTCATATGTATGGGGGGCAGCGCGGAGGAATGAAGAATAGCTCTATTTTCTCCCACAACCCTCATAGACTATCAACACCGCGTATATGGTACCTCGCCATTGCAGAGCTTTGTCCTATCATGATCTGTTGGGATGCCGAGAATCATTCTTTTGTAATTACTCCAAAGCTGCTGTTTCATCGCAAGCAATTCGTGACGTAATTGGACAGAGTGATTTACACGATGTCCGCGCTTGAGTTTTTCTATTAAGGTCCTAATGACGTCTCCCCCGAAA
>MHEU01000053.1:0-6944 GCA_001805245.1 Nitrospirae bacterium RIFCSPLOWO2_02_FULL_62_14
CGTCAGATCAAGCATGTGCAAACCCTCTTGAACGGCCGGCCTCGCAAGGTGCTCAACTGGAGGACACCGAGCGAGGCGTTTCACAACGTCCCTGTTGCGCTAGGAACTTGAAACCGCCGAGGAAATCCTCAAGGGCACTCGTAAAGACAAGAATAAGTTCTTGGATTGTCTAATGAACGGTAGGGCTAAAGTGAAGCCTCTAGCAGACTCGATTGGAGCGAAAAAGTACCCTTTTGAGAACTATTGGGCAAACAATTCTATCTGGCTGGCAGAAGGAATTGCCAAACGTGCTGGAGTATTAGCAAAAGTCAAGAAACGAGGCATGGATGGATTGTTGAAGGTCAAAAGCGTGGCTTTGGCCGTAGGAGCGAATTTATCTCTCATGTACTCGCATCATTTGGAGAATCGTGCTCCCGCTTCTGGGGATTCGCGAGATGTACTTCACGCGATCGTCGCGAGCACTGCAGATGTCTTTGTGACCAATGATCATCGCCTTCAATTAGTGTTGAGCCGTGTCCCGGTTAATGGATTTGAAGTAATGAGCCTGCAAGAGTTCTTGAGGAGTCTGCCGACCTGGATTTGAATTTGAGAGGAGGAAAAGGACATTCAAGGTTTGAGGGCAATAACTACCGGCGTAGCCCGCTGAATGTGGCGAAGCGTTAAGGCGACAGACTTGTAGCGGCCTGTCGCCTTTCTATTTTTTATTAGCTGAGGTCGCCGGCAGGGGTGGCATGCCCTGGAGCGGAATTCGCCGGAGGAACGGGGTGCCCATCGAGACTTTGCCAGGCAGGAAAGCGGAAACTGACTGAGTCTGCGAAGGAATTTCCGAAGGCTTCCGCCCGGCAAAGTCCGAAAGGGCCGTTCCGAGAGGCGCTGAAGCGGAAGGGCATGCCACCCCGCCTTGGTTTATGAGTCGTTGCGCAAGGTTCTTTACATTTGCCCCTCAACTCGGCAGAATCAGCCCGCAGTCCATATTAGGGAGGTAGTCATGAACCCCGAAACGGTGAAGGCGACGGTGACCAGCCTGCTTGACGCCATTAAGGCGCGAGACTTTGATGCATGGCTCGCCTTCTTTGCCGACGACGTGAAGAATTACAGTCCCGTGGGGACGCCGCCGATTCAGGGGCACGAGGCGATGAAGCGGGTATTCCAAAACACGGTCGGCGCGTTGAAGGACTGGAAATTCACCGCGGAAAGTATGTTCGTGGCCGGCAATGAAGCGGCTGTCAAATACACGGCCACCGGCATGTTGAAGAACGGTAAGCTGGTGGTCATCGATGGCATTAACGTCTACGAAGTGAACGACCAGGGAAAAGTCCAAACCGTCAGGGCCTACTGGCATCCGGCGGAGGTGGCGGCGCAGATGAAGAAATAGACCAGCCATGGCCTCTTCATCCACGAATTGTAGGGATGCAACAGGTCGAACGTAAAACTGGCGCCGAAGGCGTCCGCAGCTGTTGCGCTGCCGATCCTGCCTCGACAGTCAGGTTGATGTTCCCGCTCCTGTAACGCTCCAACCGATCGTTCCAATTCAACAACCAGAGGTTTCAGCCTGCCGATTCGGCATCGGAGGCGAGAACTTCGCGTCCGCCGACCCGCTCACCGAGAAACTCGACGTCATCTCGCTGAAGCCTGCCAAGGCCAATATCTCGGTCAAGCTGGTTGCGCTCGCCTGGGTGTCCGTCTAAGAATCAAGAGCGTATGGCCAATAGCATATAGCCAGCGGTCAGATGCCAGGAACAATTCGCTCCGTTTTTCTTGCCATCAGCCATACGCCATAAGCTCTTGCCCGCCTGTTCTCCAGTTCAGTGCTTCCCCTTCCGGCCGACGGTCCCTCCGGTGTGAGAAATACAACGTATTTATGGGATGGGGGCCAGAACTTTCCTGATCTCGGCGGCGGTAGTGGCATCGAGGCCGGCCTCGCGCAGTTGCTCGTCGGTGGCGGAGGCGATCTTGTCGAGACTTCCGAATTTTTTGAGCAGCCTGTTCCGCCGGATCTCGCCGACGCCGATGATCCGGTCGAGCTTCGACGACACCAGCGCCTTGCCGCGCAGTTTGCGGTGATAGGCGATCGCGAAGCGGTGGGCTTCGTCCCTGATCCGCTGGAGCAGATGCGTGGCGGGCGAGGAGGGCTTGAGGATGATCGGGTTCTTGCGCCCCGGCAGGAAGATACGCTCCTCCTTCTCGCCCCTGGCCTTGGCCAGACCGATGATGGGCAGCCCGGCCCGGCCGGCTGCCTTGAGCCCCTCCATCGCGGCGGACAACTGGCCGAGCCCGCCGTCGATCAGGACGAGATCGGGGAGCGGCAAACCTTCCGTTTCCCCATACCGGCGCCCGACGGCCTCCTGCATGCTCGCAAAGTCATTCGCCCCGGTGACGGTCTTGATGCGGAACTTGCGATAGTCCGATTTCTTGGCCTGGCCCTCCTCCCACACGACGAAGGAGGCGACGGACTGGTCGCCCATCGTGTTGGAGATGTCGAAGCCCTCGATGCGGCGCGGAACCTTGTCCAGATGGAGCAGCCGCTTGAGTTCTTCCACGGCCTGGTGGTCGATCGCCTCGTTCCGCAGATGATCCGCCAGGGCGGCGGCGGCATTTTCCTCGGCCAGGAGCACCAGTTGATGCTTGATGCCCCGTTCGGGAGCCACGATCCGGACGGCAGCGCCTTTTTTCCCTGAGAGCCACTGCTCGATCAGGCCGGCCTCGTTCAAGGCGGTCGGGACCAGCAGCTCTTTCGGGGGAAGCCCGTCCTTGTTATAGAACTGCTCGATGGCGGACCGGACGAGTTCTTCGTCGGCGACATCGGCGGCATCGGGCCAGAAAAAATCCTTGCGCCCGATCAGCAGCCCGCCGCGCACGAAGAGCATCTGGAGATCCGTCGCCGTGCCCTGCCGTGCCAGGCCGATCACGTCCTGGTCCGCTGCGGTGGTCTGGGCGATGCGCTGCTTCTCCAGTGTCTGCTCGATCTTGTAAATCTGGTCCCGCAGCCTTGCCGCATCTTCGAAGGCCTGCCGGTCGGCGGCGATGTGCATCTGCTCGCGCAGGCCGTCGAGCAGTTCCGTGTCCCGCCCTTCGAGAAACTGCCGGACCTGGGTCACGATCCGGTGATAGTCGTCGCGGCTCTGGTTGCCGATGCAGGGAGCCATGCACCGCTTGATTTCGAACTCGATACAGGCCCGCTCGGCCGTCCCGTCGATCTCGATCTCGCAGGTGGCAAGCGGAAACACCCTCCGGATCACTTTGAGCGTGCTCTTGAGCGCGCCGCCATCCGTGTAAGGGCCGTAGTACAGCGCGCCGTCTTTCTTGACCTTTCGCACGATCGACAGGCGGGGGAAATTCTCCCAAACGGGCAGGCGCAGGTAGGGATACTGCTTGTCGTCGCGGAGGAGGATGTTGAATTTCGGCCGGTGACGCTTGATCAGATTGCTTTCGAGAATGAGCGCCTCGAGCTCCGACCGCGTGACCAGGGTTTCCAGGTCGGCCACCTGGCTCATGAGCAGGCGCGTCTTGGGCGTCTGGTCCGAGCCTTTCTGAAAGTACGAACGGACGCGGTTCGCCAGCACGGACGCCTTGCCGACGTAGAGCACGTCGCCCGAGGCGTCCTTCATCAAGTACACGCCAGGCTGCTCGGGCAGGTGGTCGAGCTTGGAGTGGAGTTTCTGATCCAATGATTGCGTTGCAGGCATGGGGGAATTGTACGGCCTGGGGGACCGGCCCGCAAGCAAGGCCCCGGCCATCTACACGATGGCGATGCCGGGCGGCCGCTCGATCAACTCGACTTCGTAGCCGTCCGGGGCGCCGATGAAGATGAACCGGCTGCCGGAGGAACTCCTCGTTGGACCGTCGGTAATCCTGATACCCTTGGCCGTCAGCGCTTCGATCGTCCGATCCAGGTTGTCCACCTCGAAGGCCAGGTGCACCAGGTCCTCCTGGACTGTGACCGGCCCGCTCGGTGGAAAGCTGCAGAGCTCGATCAACTCCTCGCTGTTGGGGACCTTGAGAAATGCCAGGTGCGAGCCGCGCGGAGAAGTCTTGCGCTCCATGACCTCCAGGCCCAGCACGTCCGTGTAGAAATTGATCGTCTGGTCCATGTCGCTGACCCGCATGCGGGTGTGGAGCAGCTTTTTGACGCGCATGGTTTCTCTAAGCGCTCCTGGCGGGACCGGCGGTTTTCCTGAGCAGCATTTCCGCCGAGCCGGGAATCAGAAAGTTCGGCATCGGGCCGATCTCCTGGTAGCCGTTCTTCTTGTAGAACTGTCTCGCCCCGGCATTGAAGTCGGACACGCAGGCGAAGAGATTCTTCACGCGCGCAAAGACCAGACCTTCAATGTGCTTGAGCAAGGCACTGCCCAGCCCGTTGCTACGGGCCGACGGCGCGACGACCAGCAATTCCAGGTAGTCGCCCATCAGAAACTTCGGCCGCAACAGGGCAAAGCCCTCCACGACGCCTCCCGATTCGATGACGAATCCCTCGCGCCCGGCAGGCAGCGGATCGAACAGTTTCTTCCAGTCCGTATCGGTGTATCCGAGTTTCTTCCATGGATCCGAACCGGCCAGTATGGCGACGATCGCGGTCCGGTCTTCCGGCTTGTACGGTCTGACGGCGCGGCTCACGGTTTTGCCTGTGGTGCGCAGGAGAGCAGCTCCGTTACGGTGACCGGCTTCAACCCCTGTTTGGGGAAGAACTCCTGTGAGAGGGTGGTCACGACCTCTCGCGTGTGTTCCCCCTTTCCGTTCGCGTGAAACACGATCATGCCGCCGCCGCGGGTTGAAGCCGTCAGGTGCGCCAGCATTTTATCGGCCGAAAGCGACGGGTCGGGGTCGCCCGACACGACGTTCCAGAGAATGAACTGCAAACCGAGCTTTTTGACCACCTCGACCGTGAGATCGTTGAACTCGCCGTAGGGCGGACGGAACAGCAGAGCCGCCACGCCGTAACGGGCTTTCAGAAGATCCACGGCGCCGATAATCTCCTCCTGCTGCTGCCCCTCATCCAGCGTGGCCAGGTGGGCGTGGACCTGTCCGTGCGTGCCCATTTCGAAGAAGGGCACGGCCAGCAGCTGCTTCATCTCGGCGTCATGTTTCCGGATCCAGCGGCCGGAGGCAAAGAACGTTGCGGGGATCCTGTGCTCGATCAGGTAGTCAATGAGTGCGGCGTCGTAACCCACCCCCTGCCGGACTGGGCAAAGATCGAAGGTCAGGGCCACGGCTCGGCAGCCCGGTGCGCCGCTTCGAATGACTTGCGCGGATCCATTCCCGGCGGGCAGCAGGAGGCTCGAGAGACCGGCTATGACGGCGAGCGCGGCACGAAGCAAACGGGCAACCATGCCGTGATTATACCTGAACGGTCTACGATTTCTGAACGATCTGCAGCCGGTGCACGATTGCCGCCCCGTAGAGGAACAGCACGGCCGAATAGTAGACCCAGAGCAGAAACAGCACGACGACCAGCAGCGAGCCGTACATGCGGTTGTAATAGATGGCCGTATTCTGCATGTATGCGCTGAAGAGGTGCTTGGCCGTTTCCCACAACACGGTCAGGACCAGCCCTCCGGACGCCGCCTGCTCCCAGTTTGGTTTGTTCTTCGGGAGATACCGGTACAGGCAGGTGACGGTGATGAGGACGGCCGCAAAGGGGAGCGCGTAGCCCAGAAAAAACCGGCTCGTGGTCACGGCAAGAACGTCGATGCCGCCCATGGCGGGGGCGTAGGAGACGATAATATCGATGACCAGCGTCACGATATAGGAGACGACCAGCAGGACTTCCACCAGGCTCAACATGGCGACGGACATGATGGTCGAGATCAGCGGGTTCCGCGTCCGCGCCGTCCCGAACACGACATTGACCGCGTAGTCCACCTCGTAAAAGACCAGCCCGCTGAACCACACAAAGGCCAGCAGCCCGATCCAGCCGACGGCCTCTTCGCTCGCGACGCGGCGGACCTCCTCGGCGATCTCGGCGCCGAGGCCCGGGATGAGGTGCTGAAAAAACCCCGTGAAGAAATGGGCCATGACCTGGAACCACATCAGGTCCCTGTTCACAAAGAGACTGATGCCGTACAGCAGCAGGCCCACCATGGGGAAAAACGACAGGAGTGTGAAGAACGACAGCGAGGCGGCCAGGCTCAGGCAGCCCAGCCGTTGAAAGTCGGCGAGTGCGCCGTAGAGTGCCCGGAAGAACGTCACGACGGAGGCCCAGAAGACTTTCACGGTGTTCCTTGTGAGTCCGGCATTGAACGCAACGACAAGAGAGCGGCCAGCCCTACTTCAAGATGAGGACGGCCTGGGTGGCGAACGACACTAAAGGGTTGGGATAGAGGCCGAAGACCAGCACGCCGGCAAACGCGCAGGCCAGCGCCACCGTCAGGGCGGGCGAGGACACGAGCCGGGACTCGGTGCCGGCGGTCTCCGGTTCCCGCATGTACATGACCATCACGACGCGCAGGTAGTAATAGGCCGAAATGGCGGCGAAGATCACGCCGACGACCGCGAGCCATACTAGGTCGGCTTTGACCGCTGCCATGAACAGGTAAAATTTCCCGATGAATCCCGCCGTAGGCGGAATGCCTGCCAGGGATGCCATGAAGGCCAGCATCAGGAACGCGGCCAACGGCTGCCGCCTGGCCAGCCCCGCATAGTCCTCGATCTCGTCGCCTTCGACCCCGTTTTTTCTGAGCATCGCGATGACGGCGAAGGCGCCGAGGGTCATGAAGGCGTAGACGACGAGGTAGAGCATGACGCTGGAGAGGCCGAGCGCCTGCGCGTCGCGGCTCGCCGGCACATGGCCCGCGACCACGGCGCCGATGAGCGCGTAGCCGGCGTTGGCGATGCTCGAATAGGCGAGCATTCGCTTGATGTTGGTCTGCACGATGGCGACGACGTTGCCGAGCGCCAGCGTGGCCAGGCAGAGAATCAGGAACAGCACGTACCAGTTGGCTTTCAAT
>MHEU01000053.1:6995-7192 GCA_001805245.1 Nitrospirae bacterium RIFCSPLOWO2_02_FULL_62_14
TTCGACGCGACCGCCATGAAGGCCGTGACGGACGTCGGGGAGCCTTCGTAGACATCCGGCGTCCACATGTGGAACGGCACGGCGGCGATTTTGAATCCGAATCCGACCGCGAGCAGGACCATGGCGATGGCGAGCATCGGATCGTCCAGGCCGCGGGCCGACACGGCCACGGCGATGGCCGAGAGGCGGGTGCTGCC
>MHEU01000053.1:7212-8633 GCA_001805245.1 Nitrospirae bacterium RIFCSPLOWO2_02_FULL_62_14
ACGAAATACTTGGCCGACGCTTCGAGCGAGCGGGCCTCGAACCGCTTGAAACCGGCCAGCACGTAAAGCGACAGCGACATCAGTTCCATGCCTAAATAGATCGTCAGCAGGTCGGCGGCCGAAACCATGACCATCATGCCTGAGAGCGAGAGCAGGATGAATCCATAGTATTCGCCGAGGTTCAGCCGTTCGGCTTTCAAGTAGGGGAGCGACAGGAGAATCGTGAAGCCGGTGACGCCGTAGAGCAGCAGTTTCCAGAAGCCGGAGAAGGGATCGAGTATGACCAGGTCGCTGAAGGCCGAGACCGAGGTGCCCATCCGTGACACCGTCAGGTGCGCGCAGGCGGCCAGGGCGGCCAGGCTGAGCCAGGCCAGCCAGTCCTTGCGCGACGGCGGCGTGAGCGGGTCCAGGGCCAGCACGAGGCAGGCCGCGCCGATCACGATCAGTTCGGGGAGGATGGCGACGAGGTCGGCCAAAGGAATCGTCATTCGGGGTTCGCTTTCAGCGAGACTTGCGGGACGGGCGCGACTGGCGCAACTAGCCCGTCTCGCCTTTCGCGCCCCTCTCGCACGTCGCGCTTGGAGACTTCGAAATCGCCCACGTCCACGTGTTCGATCAGATCGTTCACGCTCGCATGCATCTTCACCAGCAGCGGATTCGGATAGAACCCGATCCAGAACACCAGGACCACCAGCGGCACCATCGTGACCATCTCGCGCAGGTTGAGATCATGAAGATGGGAGGCGTGGGCGGCGTTCGGGACGCCGAAGGCCACGCGCTGCAGCATCCAGAGGAGATAGGCCGCGGCTAAAATAATTCCCAGCGACGCGACCGCCGCGATCCACTTGCTCCAGAAGAACGTCCCCACCAGCACGAGAAATTCGCCGACGAAGCTGTTCGTGCCGGGCAGTCCCAGCGAGGAGAGCGTGAAGATGACGAGGATCGTCGCATAGCGCGGCATGGGAGCGGCCAGTCCCGTGTTGTCGGCGATCTGGCGGCTGTGCGTGCGCTCATAAATCACGCCGACGCAGAGGAACATCGCGCCGGTCGTGATGCCGTGGTTCACCATTTGCAGGATGGCCCCTTCGATGCCTTGCGCGTTGAGCACGAAGATCCCGAGCGTCACGAAGCCCATGTGGCTCACGCTGGAATAGGCGATGAGTTTTTTGAGGTCGGCCTGCGCCAGCGCCATGTAGGCGCCGTAGATGATGGCGATCAAGGAGAGCGCCACCATGATCGGCGTGAAGGTCACAGTGGCCTCCGGCAGCATCGGAAGCGTGAACCGCAGGAAGCCGTAGGCGCCCATCTTGAGCAGCACGCTGGCCAGGAACACGCTGCCCGCCGTCGGCGCTTCGACGTGGGCGTCCGGCAGCCAGGTGTGAAAGGGCCACATCGGCACCTTGACGGCAAAGGCGGCGAAG
>MHEU01000053.1:8697-9834 GCA_001805245.1 Nitrospirae bacterium RIFCSPLOWO2_02_FULL_62_14
CGAAGGTCTGGCCGCCCTGGAAGAACAGGACGAGGCGGTTCGGCCCGCCCCAGACCCCGATGAGCAGGTACATCGGGATCAGCATCGCTTCCCAGAAAATGTAGAACAGCACGAAGTCCAGCGCGACGAACACGCCCAGCATGGCGGTCTCCATGATCAGGAGCACGGCCATGAATTCCTTGACGCGGGTCTCGATGGCGCGCCAGGAACAGAGCACGCAGAACGGCGTCAGGAACGTCGTCAGCAGCACCAGCGGCAGGCTGATCCCGTCCACGCCGACGCTGTAACTGATCGGCGGCGACGCGATCCACGCGACATGCTCGACGAACTGCATGCGGGGCGTGGTGGGATCGAACAGCGACCAGAGCGGCAGCGAGATGAGCAGGTCGAACAGCGAGACGGCCAGCGCGATCCACCGGATCGTGTGGTGGGCGGTCCTGTTGACGAGCAGGAGCAGCAAGGCGCCGGCCAGGGGCAGGAACACGACGGTCGTGAGCCATGGAAATCCGCCGGTCTGGAGCATCACGTCACTCATGCCGCTGCCTCATAGCCATAAGAGGTAGACGCCCAGGATCAGCACCGCGCCCAGCGTCATGCCCAGCGCGTAATGCTGCGTCTGCCCGCTCTGGAACAGCCGCATCAGCCAGCCCCACCAGGCGATGCCACGCGCCACGCCGTTCACGGCGCCGTCGATCACCGCCACGTCCACGCGCTGCCACAACCGGTCGGCCAGCGCGAAGGTCGGGCGCACGATGGTGCGGTCGTAGGCCTCGTCCACGAACCATTTATTCAGGGACAGGCGATAGAGCTGCTGCCACTGCTGCGCGAGACGGTCGGGCAGGCCGGGCGATTTGACATAGACATAGTGGGCGGCGGCGATGCCGGACAATCCCATGAGCGTGGCCACGATCATGATGACGGTGGCAGCCGTGCCGTGGTGCGCTTCCGCTGCATGCGCGACGGGGCCGGGCAATGCCGGCGCGAGAAATTCGAAAATACCAAAATAGCCGGCGAAGACCGACAACAGCGCCAACACGATCAACGGCACGGTAATCGTCAGAGACGGCTCGTGAATGGCATGGCCGGCATGCCCGTGGCCCTGCCCATGATCCGCGCCATGATAGGTGCCCCAAAACG
>MHEU01000053.1:9951-10379 GCA_001805245.1 Nitrospirae bacterium RIFCSPLOWO2_02_FULL_62_14
CGCGGTGAGCAGGCCGAAAACCGTGAGGATCTGTCCGAGCGATCCGGACGACCAGGCGGAGACGAGCAATTCGTCCTTGCTGAAAAATCCGGCTGTCAGCGGGAAGCCGGCCAGGGCCAGTGAGCCGACCAGGAAGGTCCAATAGGTGACGGGCAGCTTGTCCTTGAGGCCGCCCATGTGGCGCATGTCCTGCTCGTGGTGCAGGGCGATGATCACCGAGCCGCAGCCGAGGAACAGCAGCGCCTTGAAGGCGCCGTGCGTCAGCAAATGATAGATGCCGGCCGCGTAGGCGCCCAGACCGCAGGCCATCATCATGTAGCCGAGCTGGCTTACGGTCGAGTAGGCCACGATGCGTTTGATGTCGGTCTGGGTCAGGGCGATCGTGGCGCCGAGCACCATCGTCAGGGCGCCGGTGACGGCCACGACGT
>MHEU01000053.1:10420-15615 GCA_001805245.1 Nitrospirae bacterium RIFCSPLOWO2_02_FULL_62_14
GCGACCATGAACACGCCGGCGGTCACCATCGTGGCGGCGTGGATCAGCGCCGAGATCGGGGTCGGCCCTTCCATCGCATCCGGCAGCCAGACGTGCAGCGGCACCTGCGCTGATTTGCCGACCGCCCCGGTGAACAACAGCAGGCACATCAGGGTCAACGTGGACACTTCCCACGTCCCGCCGAAGTGCCGCAGGAGATTCGTCGTTTCGCCGGCGATGTCGGCGGCCTGCGCGAAGACATGCCGGTATTCCAGCGAACCGAAGCTGTACCAGACGAGCAGCAGGCCGAGCATGAACCCGAAATCGCCGACGCGGTTGACGACGAAGGCCTTGGTCGCCGCGGAGCAGGCCGACGGCCGTTCGTACCAGTGGCCGATCAGCAGATAGGAGCAGAGGCCGACCGCTTCCCAGAACACGAACAGCTGCAGGAAATTATCCGCCATCACCAGCATCAGCATCGAGAAGGTGAATAGCGCGATGTAGGCGAAGAACCGCGCGTAGCCCTTTTCGTCGTGCATGTAGCCGATCGTATAGATGTGGACGAGCGAGCTGACGGTGGTCACCAGGATGAGCATCACGGCGGTGAGGCGGTCGATCGAGATGCCGAACCCGATCCGGAGATCGCCGGACGTCAGCCACGTATACAACGGCATAGTCGTGTGGTGCCCGCCCGCCACCTGCAGGAACGCCAGGATGGAGAGAATCAGCGACACCACCACGGCCGGCACGGCGATCAGGTGCGCCTTGTCCTTGATCCAGTGGCCGAACAGACCCAGGATCACAAACGCGGCGAAGGGGAGCAGGGGAATCAGTACGTATTCCATAGTCTCGCAGAGCTAATGGCTTATAGCTAATGGCATATGGTCACAGGATGAATTTCATGGTCTCGCTTGTTCCGGCTATAAGCCATACGCCATTTGCCATACGCACTTTCTCACCACTTCATCAGCTGGAACTCGTCCACGTTGATGCTCGATTTGCTGCGGTAGAGGGCGATGATGATCGCCAGGCCTACCGCGACTTCAGCCGCCGCCACGGTCAGCGCGAAGAAGACGAAGACCTGCCCGGCGACGTTGTGAAAATAATTCGAGAAGGCGACGAAGTTGATATTGGTCGCATTCAGCATCAGCTCGATTGAGAGCAGGATGATGATGATGTTCCGGCGGATCAGCACCCCGACTATGCCGGTGATGAATACGATGGCGCTGAGGATCACGTAATAGGAGACGGGAACGGCCATCGTTCAGCCCTTCTGCTCGAACAGGTCCTGCTTGGCGAGGACGATCGCGCCGATCATCGCGACCAGCAGGATCAACGACGCCACCTCGAACGGAAACACATACGTCGAGTAGAGCACCTCGCCGATCGCTTCGGTGTTGCCGATAGCCGGCGTCGGAGGGGCGATGACGGGCGTGGCGACCGGCGCGCCGGAATCACCGCGCTGCAGCATCAATAGGATTACCTCGGTCAGGATCGTCACGCCCAGCAGGGTGGCGAGGGGGAACTGCGCGTGGTAGCGGTCCTCGCGATGGAGGTTCAGCAGCATGACGACGAACAGGTAGAGGACGAGGATCGCGCCGGCATAGACGATGATCTGAACGGCGGCGACGAATTCCGCGTGGAGCGTGACGTAGAGCCCCGCCACGTGGAAGAACATGATCAGGAGCGAGAGCGCGCTGTAGACGGGGTTGCGCAGCGCCACCACCAGGATGGATGTCAGAACAATGATGCCGGCGAGATAAAAGAAGAAGAGTTGGGCCACGTCGCCTCAGGTGCCTTTCGCAGGCAGGTTCTTGAACGCGACGTTGAAGAAGGCGACGTTCGGGTGCTGGAACTCCAGCCGTTTCTCGCGCACGGGGTAGGACCGGTCGCCGATCGCCAGCAGTTGCTGTTTATTCAGGAGCAGATTGCGCTTGTCGTACACGGCCCACTCGTATTCGCGGGTCATGCCCAGCGCGTCCACCGGGCAGGCCTCCACGCACATGCCGCAGAACAGGCAGCGGGTCATGTCCATGTAATATTCACTGGCGTAGCGCTTGGTCGGCTCGCCGGGCACTTCCGAACTGACCACGCGGATCACGCGCGAGGGGCAGGCGGCCTCGCAGAGGTCGCAGCCGACGCATTTCTCGGTCCCGTCGTCGTAGCGCAGGAGGGCCAGCATGCCGCGATAACTGTCCGGCAGCGTGCGCTTCTCGTGGGGGTACTGCAGCGTGATGGGCTTGTACCGCAAGAGGTGCCGCATCGTGGCCGCCATGCCCACGAGAATCTCGTAGAAGGTAATGGTTTTGAGCCAGGCTTTAAACTTCATGTTTGTCTGGTTTGTTTTGTTTGTTTAGTTTATTTGGTTCGCACTTTGCGAGAGAAACCAGATAAACCAGACAAACCAAATCAACCCTCCTCACCTCGGAAACAGATACGCCGCGATGGCCGTCACCAGAATGTTGCCCAGCGCGATCGGGAGCATCACCTTCCAGCCGAACCGCATGAGCTGGTCGTACCGCAGCCGTGGCAATGTCGCGCGCAGCCAGAAAAACAGAAACAGGAAGAAGTAGACCTTGGCCGCGAACCACACGACGTTCTCGACCCAGGCGAATTGCACGAATCCCATCCGCGCGAGCGCCGTGCCCGGGTAGGGCGCGTTCCAGCCGCCCAAAAACAACGCCGCGGCGATGCAGGAAACCAGGATCATGTTGGCGTATTCGGCGATGAAGAAGAAGGCGAACCGCATCCCGCTGTATTCGGTGAAGAAGCCGGCCACCAGCTCGCTTTCCGCCTCCGGAAGGTCGAACGGCACGCGGTTGGTTTCCGCCACCGCGGAGATCACGTAGACCACGAATGCCAGGAGCTGGGGGAACGGCGGCGCGAAGACGTACCAGTTCCAGAACCAGCCGGCCTGTGCCTGGGTGATTTTCACGAGGCTCAGCGAGCCGGCGAGCAGCAGCACGCCCACGATCGCCAGGCCGACGTTGAGCTCGTAGCTGATGACCTGCGCGGCCGACCGCAGCCCGCCGAGCAGCGAATACTTGCTGTTCGAAGCCCAGCCGCCGAGGATGACCCCGTAGGCGCCGATCGAGGTGAAGGCCAGGATGTACAGGATGCCGATATTGATGTCGCTGATGATGAAGGGCTTGAACTGGATGCCGAACAGCTCGATTGTCGTGTCGGGTCCGAACGGCACGACTGCGAAGCCGATCAGCGCCGCCACCAATGCCAGAATGGGCGCGAGGCTGAACAGGAACCTGTTCGCACCGGCCGGGACGATGTCCTCCTTGAAAAAGAGCTTCAACCCGTCGGCAACCGGCTGCAGGATGCCGTAAGGCCCGACTTCCATCGGTCCCATCCGATCCTGCATCCAGCCGAGTACCTTGCGTTCGGCCAGGGTGAGGACCATGATCGTCAGCATGATCACACCCATCACGACGGTGATCTGGGCCAGGGAAAACGCCATTCTCAACGCCAGTTCAGCCATGTATTAGTCCCTCAAGTCTGAAAGTCATAAAGTCTGAACGTCGGGACTTTATGACATGATGACATTACGACTTTATAGACGCTCGATTCTTACCTTTGTTGACTTGCAATAGGGCACGCCAGTCTGTGGATCGGCAGTCACGCTCACCAGGCGGCGCAGATCCTGGTCGAAGTGTTCCGGAAACACGGCCAGCCCTTCCGGGATGCGGTCCAACAGTCTGACCGTCGTCGTCATCTCGCCCTGCTGGTTTGACACACGGACACGGCTTCCATCGGTCAGCCCCAGCCTACCGGCGTCCGCCGGATTGACGGCCAGCGAACCGGTGGATTGAATCTGCATCAGCCCCTTCGCGCGCGTCGAATATTTTCCCGAATGGAACAGGCTCTGCTGCGATAACAAGGTGAAAGTATCTTCCTGCCGCGAGCCTCGAGCCTCGTGCCTCGTGCCTGCAAGGCAATAGCGTTCTTTCAAGTCTTCGGCATGGCCTTGCTGCAGGTATTTCGTCACGACGGCATCGTCCGGGCGCGGCGGCTTCGGTCCGGCGCCGAGCAGGCCATGGCCGGGCAACAGGCTGCGGATCTCGTTGGTGATTTCCTTCGCGTCGCCGTACTCGAGCGGGGCGCCCATCAGCACGGACAGGGCGGAGAGAATTTCCCAGTCGGGCCGGCTCTCGCCCACCGGATCGATCGCGTGCCGCACCGGCTGCACGTGGCCTTCGGTGTTCGTGAAGGTGCCGTCCTTCTCGGCATAGGAGCAGGCGGGCAGCACCACATGCGCCAGTGCCGCCGTCTCGGTGAGAAACAGTTCCTGGCAAACAAGCAGGTCCAGTTTCCCCAGCGCCTCGTTCGCCCTGGCCGAGGGCGGCAGCGAGCCGGCCGGGTTCTCGCCGACCACGAACATGGCTTTGACCGTGCCAGTGCGGGCTTCGTCCAGTATCTCCATCAACGTCCGGCCTTGTGCCTGAGGCACTTCTTCCTTCCAGAGTTTCGCAAGACGCTGACGGGCCGCTGAGTCGCCGAGCTCGGCCGGGCCGGGGAGATATTCCGCCACGGCGCCCATCTCGATTGCGCCCTGGTCGTTGTTTTCTTCAGCCAGCGGGGCCACGCCGCAGCCGGCCAGGCCATGATGACCGGTCAGGAGGAGCAGATCGAGCAGCGTCGTCATGAGGCCGGAGCCGCCGGGCTGCCGCAGCACGCCCTGGCCGACGAGAATCACGGCGCGGGCCGACTTCCAAAAGGCACGGGCCGCCTCTTTCAACGCGGCGGACGTCGTGCCGGTCTGCTGTTCGATGGCCGTCCAGTCCAGCGCCTTCACGGCGTCGCCGACGGTTTTCACATAGGCGGGCGCGCGTTGCGTGAGCGGCTGGGCGACGAGTCCTTCCTCCACGACGGCCTTGATGAGCCCCAGCACGACGGCCTGGAAGCGGTCGGGATGAACGCCGAAGTGGTGGGCCGACAGATTGGCAATGTTGCTGATCGTCCCGACCGCCGGCTGCAGGGCTTCGACCGTGACCAGCGCCGCCCCGTGTTTCTTCACCGCTTCCTTGACCTTGAGGCCGGTGATCGGGTTGGCCTCGGTGATGTTCGTGCCGACGAGCAGCAGGGCCTCGGCGTTGACGATGTCCTCGAAGGTGACCGTCCACCGGTGGGTGCCCTGCACGCGGCGCAGCGCGCGGACGCCGTTGATGTGGCCGTAGCGGGCGCTGCTGTCGAGCTTGTTCGTGCCG
>MHEU01000053.1:15621-17141 GCA_001805245.1 Nitrospirae bacterium RIFCSPLOWO2_02_FULL_62_14
AGCCGCATGAATTTCTGGAACACGTAGAGGTCTTCGTTCGTGCAGCGGGACGCGATCAGGCCGGCGAAAGCCTGGGCTCCGTGGGCCATCTTCAATTGCATGGCCCGTTCGGCGACGTATTCGAGCGCATCTTCCCAGGTCGCCTCGACCAGTTTCCCGTCGCGCCGGATCAGCGGATGGGTCAGCCGGTCCTGGTGCGTGCTGACGTGGTAGCCGAAAAAGCCGCGGGCACAGAGGTCCCCGTTGTTGCGGCCGGCGCCCTGCGCGGACATGACCTCGATGAGGTCGTTGTCCTTGGCCTGGAGCGTGATCTGGCAGCCGTCGCCGCAGTAGGTGCAGGTCGTGTCGGCGCGTTTGAGCATCCAGGGACGGAACTCGTACATGGATAGCCGGCTCGTGATGGCGCCGACCGGGCAGATCTGCACGCATCCGCCGCAGAACTCGCAGTCCAGCGGATGGGAGCCGAAGTGCTTGATCTCCGTCATCGTGCCCCGGCCGGACGGCGCCAGCGCGTTCACGTCCATCACCTGGTCGCAGTAGCGCACGCAGCGCAGGCACTGCACGCAGCGGTTCATCTGCGTCTCGATCACCGGGCTGAAATATTCCTTCGGGAAGATCCGCTTGGTTTCGGCGAACCGGCTGGTGGTCGGCGTGTACTGGTGCGAAAAGTCCTGGAGGTCGCAGCGGCCGCCCTGGTCGCAGACGGGACAGTCCAGCGGGTGGTTGGCCAGGATGAATTCCAGGACGGATTTGTGCGCCTCGTTGACGACGGTCGTGGCGGTGCGGACGACCATGCCTTCGGTCACCGGCGTGCTGCAGGAGGTCTGGAGCTTCGGCACCTTTTCGATCTCCACCAGGCACATGCGGCAGTTGGCGTCCGGCGTGAGCTTGGGGTGATAGCAGAAATGCGGGATCATCACGCCCATCTGGCGTGCTGCTTCGATGACGAGCGTCCCCTTCGGGACCGTCACCTGGACCCCGTCGATCGTCAGCTTGACTGTTTCAACTGTTGTAGTGGCCATAAGTCAGTCGATAAAGTCTAAAAGTCTTTCAAGTCATAAAGTCTGAAATCCGAAAGTCGCTGGTCATGAGACTTGATGACTTTACGACTTTCGGACTTTCAAGACTCGTTAGTGCCTCGCATCCGCCATCGGAAGCTCTTTCTCCCGGGACACCTCGGCTTCGCGAATCAACTCCTCGTACTCGTGGCGCCAATACTGCAGCGTGCTCATGATCGGC
The DNA here is from genome assembly GCA_001805245.1 of Nitrospirae bacterium RIFCSPLOWO2_02_FULL_62_14. Lineage (GTDB taxonomy): Bacteria > Nitrospirota > Nitrospiria > Nitrospirales > Nitrospiraceae > 2-02-FULL-62-14. The sequence goes on from MHEU01000053.1 coordinate 16,861, forward strand.
GCGACCTCGGCGTCGCCGAAGGCGCAGACCGTCCGCCCCGCGATGTTCTGGCACAACTCCTTCAGGGTTTCAAGGTCTTCCATCCGTCCGCGTTTGGCTAGGATGCGGCGGAGCGTCTGCGTGAGCCAGGAACTGCCTTCGCGGCACGGGCTGCACTTGCCGCAGGACTCGTGATAGAAAAATTCCATCAGACGGAGCGCGGCCCAGACCATGCTGGTGCCCTCCTCCATGACTGTGACGCCGCCGGAGCCGAGCATGGAACCGGCCGCGGCCACCGACTC
>MHEU01000053.1:17173-23623 GCA_001805245.1 Nitrospirae bacterium RIFCSPLOWO2_02_FULL_62_14
AAATCAATTCGCGCAGCGTGATGCCCATCGGCACTTCATAGTTGCCGGGTTTCTTCACGTGACCGCTCACGCAGAAGATGCGCGTGCCCGTGCTCTTAGGCGGCGAGCCGATCGAAGCGAACCATTCGGCCCCGCGCGTCACGATATGCGGCAGGTTGGCCAGCGTTTCGACATTGTTCACGACGGTCGGCTTGTTATAGAGGCCGTGTGTCGCAGGGAACGGCGGCTTTACCCTCGGCAGGCCGCGTTTCCCCTCGAGCGATTCCAGCAGGGCCGTCTCCTCGCCGCAGATGTAGGCGCCGGCGCCGCGGTGGACGTGGATCTGGATATTCGCCCCGGAGCCCAGCACGCTTTTGCCCAGATAGCCGGCCTGCCGCGCCTCGGCGACGGCCTGGTCGAGAATCCGGGAGCCCAGCACGAACTCGCCGCGGATGTAAATGTAGGCTGTTTCCGCGCCGATCGCGTAACAGGCGATGGCCATGCCTTCCAATACCTGGTGGGGATCGCGCTCCATGAGCTGGCGGTCCTTGAAGGTGCCGGGCTCGCTCTCGTCCGCGTTGCAGCAGAGGTACTTCGGCCCTGTGTAGTCTTTGGGAAGAAAGTTCCACTTCACGCCGGTCGGAAATCCCGCTCCGCCGCGTCCGCGCAGGCCGGACTTTATGACCATCTGCGTGACATCCGCCGGCTGGACCCTGCCCAGGATTTTCTTGAGCGCCTGGTAGCCGCCGGCCTTCTCATAGTCCTTGAGCGAGCCGGTGTAGCCCGGCTGCGTCATGTTCTTGAGAAGTATTAGCTCGTGTTTAGGCATGGCTTTCAAGCTAAGAGCTTATGGCATATAGCCTATGGCAAGAAAAGTTCGGTCCGTCCGGGCCATAAGCCATACGCCATATGCTCCTATTTCTTCGCTCCGCTGGGCTCGGGCCACATGAAGGGACCGCTCTTGAGCGGGCATGCGCCCGTGTTTTTCAGGTCGGACAGAATCTGATCCACCTTCTGCTCCGTCAGCCGCTCGTAGTAGTCCTCGTTGATCTGCATCATCGGTCCGGTGCCACAGGCGCCGAGGCATTCCACCACGCTCAGCGTGAACAGCTTGTCCGGCGTCGTCTCGCCCGGCTTGATGCCCAGCTTGCTGTGGAACCAGCCGATGAGTTGGTCGGATCCCACCAGCGCGCACATGAGCGATTTGCAGACCTGGATGTGGAACTTGCCCACAGGTTTCAGGTTCAGCATCGTGTAGAAGGTGATCGTCTCGTACACCTGCGGCGGCGTCAGTTTGAGGATCTGCGCGATTTCCTTCATGGCCGCCTCGGTCACGTAGCCGTCCTCGCGCTGCGCCAGATAGAGCAGGGGCAGCAGCGCCGACCGGCGCACCGGATAGCGGCTTATAATGTCGTCAATTTCCTTCTGGTGCTTTTCCTTCAGCATGCTCAACTCAACTTGAGAGCGTATGGCGTATAGCTTATAGCTGATGGCAAGAAAGTTCCGGTTAGTCCGAGCCATAAGCCATTTGCCATATGCTCTTTGCTCACCGGTCGCACTCCCCCATGACAATATCGTACGTGCCGAAGATCGTGATGATGTCCGAGATCAAATAGCCCCGCGCCATGTGGTCGAAGGCGCCCATGTGGATGAACGAGGGCGCGCGAATCTTCATCCGGTAGGGCCGCGGGCTGCCGTCGCTGATGATGAAGAAGCCCAGCTCGCCCTTCGGCGCTTCTGTCGCGCAGTAGGTCTCGCCCTTCGGCGGCTTGAAGCCCTGGGTGAAGATGATGAAATGGTGGATCAGGCTCTCCATGTCACGCATCACGTTCGCCTTGGGAGGCGGAATGATCTGGGGCGCGTCGGCGATGATCGGGCCCTGGGGCATCTGGGCGAGGCACTGCCGGATGATCCGCGCGCTCTGGCGCATCTCCTCCATCCGGATCCAGTAGCGGTCGTAGGTGTCGCCGTTTTTCCCGACCGGCACTTCCCATTCCACCTTGTCGTAGGCGCCGTAGGGCTCCATCTTCCGCACGTCGTACTTGACGCCGGAGCCGCGCAGCGGCGGGCCGGTCAGCCCGAAGTTGATCGCGTCCTCCGCCGAGATGACCGCCACATTTTTGGTCCGGCCGATCCAGATCCGGTTGTTGGCGATCAGCGAATCGTACTCGTTGATGTGCGCCTGAAACGTGTCCAGAAATTCGTTCATCCGCCGGGCCAGGTCGGGCGTGAAGTCGCTGTCCACGCCGCCGATGCGGAAATAGTTGAGCGTCAGCCGCGCGCCGCAGAGCTTCTCGAACATGTCGAGCAGCACCTCGCGTTCGCGGAACGTCCAGAAGAAGACCGTCATCGCGCCGATGTCGAGCGCCTGCGTGCCGAGCCAGAAGAGATGCCCGATGATCCGCTGCATTTCGGCCACGACCGTGCGGATGTATTCGGCCCGCTCCGGCACGGCGAGGGTGAGCAGCTTTTCGACGGCGCGGACGTAGGCGTAGTTGTTCGTCATCGAGCAGACATAGTCGAGCCGGTCTGTGTGGGGGATGATCTGCATGTAGGCCAGCCCCTCGGACAGCTTTTCCACTCCGCGGTGCAGGTAGCCCAGGTCCGGCGTGGCCTTCACGACCCGCTCGCCGTCCAGTTCGAGGACGACCCGCAGCACGCCGTGCGTGCTCGGATGTTGCGGCCCCATGTTCAACAGCAGCTCTTCGGTCCGGCGCGTCGAGCCGGCTCCGACTTCGGCCCGGAACACCTGCTTCTCCGCTTCGGGCACCTCGTTGTCATTCGAGACCGCCGCCGTCTCGTCCATCTTGGGCAGGAAGGGGAAGCTGCTGCGCCAGCCCCTGCCTTCCGCGGGGAAATCCTTCCGCAGGGGGTAGCCCTCGTCGTAGTTTTCTGGCATGAGGATACGCCGCAGGTCGGGGTGCCCGCTGAATTTGATCCCCATGAGGTCGTATGTCTCGCGCTCCATGAACTCGGCGCCCTTCCAGACGCTGACGACGGAGGCGATCACCGGATGTTCCTCGGTCACGCGCGCCTTGATGCGCAGGCGGACGCCGTGCGGCAGCGACAGGACATGGTAGATGACTTCGAACCGCTCGGGGTCGTCCGGATAATCGGCCGAGCAGACGTCGGTGATGTGATCGAAAGCCAGCCGCGGATCGTCGTGCAGGAAGCGCGCGATCTCCAGCATGTGCGCCGCCTTCACGCGCGCGGACAGGTCTCCGCGGTCTTTGTCCTGATGAACCGACAGGACGGCGTCGGGGAACTTGTCTTTCAGTATGTCCAGGACAGGGTGCATGTGTCCTATTCTAAAGAGCTAATGGCGTATGGCTTATGGTTTCGGAGCCGGGTTTCTCTGCTATAGGCTATATGCCATTCGCCATATGCTCTTACTTTACGAATACTTTTTCCCGCTGAATCTTTTCCTGCAGCTTCAACAGTCCGTCGAGCAGCGCCTCGGGGCGGGGCGGGCAGCCGGGCACGTAGACGTCCACCGGGATGATCTGATCCACACCCTGCACGACGCTGTAGCTGTTGTAATGGTTCCCTGATGTCGCGCAGGAGCCCATCGAAATGACGTAGCGCGGCTCCGGCATCTGGTCGTAGATGCGGCGGATGACCTCGGCCATCTTCCGGGTCACGGTGCCGGCGACGATCATGAGGTCGGACTGCCGGGGCGAGGCCCGGAACACGCCGGCCCCGAAGCGGTCGATGTCGTAGCGCGACGACACGGCCGCGATCATCTCGATCGCGCAGCAGGCCAGTCCGAAGGTCATGGGCCACAGGGCCGATTTCCGCGACCAGTTCACCAGCGCGTCGAGGTTCGTCGTGATGATATTTGCTTCGAACTGCCGCTCCAGCATGCTCATAATTATCTCAAGAGCGTATGGCTTATGGCGTATGGCTTATGGTTCGGAGAAAGCCAGGCTCCTCCGGATATTAGCCATATGCTATACGCCATTAGCTCTTTTCCGTTCAGTCCCACTCGAGTGCCCCCTTTCGCCACGCGTACCAAAAACCCACCAGCAGAATCGCGATGAACACGATCATCTCCACCAGGCCGGCGAGTCCCAGCTTGCGGAAATCCACAGCCCAGGGGTAGAGGAACACGAACTCGATGTCGAAGATCACGAACAGCATCGCGATGATGTAGTAGCGCATCGGGAACTGCACGCGCGCGTCCTGGAACAGCGGGCTGCCGCTTTCGTAGGTCTTGAGCTTGGCTTGGTAGGGATGGCTCGGGCGCACCACCCAGCCCAGGAGCAACGACACCACGCCGAAGGCGATCGCGACCAGGATGAAGATCAGGATCGGAATGTAATTCAGCGGGACCGATTCGTTGCCCATAGCGTCAGTCTCTCAAGTCATAAGGTCATAAAGTCGTAAAGTCTCGATCATTGACATGATGACCTTAAGACTTTGTGACTTTCGACGAACCAGGCGCCAACACCGAGCCGAAAAATGGCTTGAACTTCAGCCCATCCAGTGCCGGTTCGGCAATCCCCTTGTGCTGGACCAGGATCTTGAACGTGCGGCCCATGCCGTCCGGCCGCAGCAATTGGATTGCGGATTGTAATTCCGGCGATTCGGGGTCCAGGGAGGCAAGCATCTGTTCGGCGCCCAGACCCATCAGGAAGCTTGTCTGGTTCGTAAAGCCGGTCACGCTTAACCCGGCTTCCTCTCCGGCGGCCGCGAGCGTCGTGAAATCCACGTGCGCTGTCATATCCTGAAGCCCGACCCGCGCGTAGGGGTCTTCGGACGCCTGGTGCCGGGTGTAGCAGAGGAGTGTTCCGCGCTTCCGATCCGGGCCGTACAGATCCTGCGCCGTATGGCCGTAATCGATCGTGAGGGCGACTCCGCGCCCCAGGGCGCGCGCCACTTCGCGCATCCACGAGATCGCCCGGAGATTGATTTCCGTCGTGTAGCCGTCCGGCAGCGTGATACCCATCGCGGCCAGGCGTGCGAGATATTGCGCCAATGCCGGCGTCGAGAGAGGGCCGGTCTGCTCCACGAACCGGCCGTCGGCATAGGCCACATGGAGTTCCTTCGGCTCTCCATCCAGAATCTTGATGCGGTGCACGGGGAAGGCGTCCACCAGCTCGTTCGAAAGCATCGTGCCGGTGATGGCGCCGTCGCGCAGGTCCGCCAACCCGTTCAGCCACGAGACGCGGGGCGTGCCCAGCCAGGGAGCCAGCTGCTCGCGCTGCGCTGCGACCATGGCCGGACTGTGCTCAATCAGGATGTAGCGCAGGCGGGCCGCCAGCGCGGGGTTGTGACGGTCGCAGGCTGTCAGAAGATCGCGCGCCAGCAGGCCTTTGCCTGGTCCCGTCTCGACGATGGTGAAGGGGTCGGGATGGCCCAGCCGATCGTCTATCTGGCCGATCTGCCGTGCCAGGGCTCCTGCAAGGAGGGGATGGACGTCGAAGCTGGTGTAATAATCGCCCTTTGGGCCGATTCGTTCCCGCGGGTCCGCGGTGCGCGTATAGTAGCCGAACTCCGGATGGTAGAGCGCGAGTTCCATAAAGCGCTCGAAGGTGATCGGGCCGGACGATTGGATTGCTGCACGGATCGCAGAGACAGTACCGGGGTGGCCGATTGGCGTGCAATCAGCCTTTTGTGCGGTGCTGGACATAGTTCTTTCGGCCTACGAAAAGAGGGCTTAACTTATCTTCTGCCGTCTCGGCAAGTCAAGCCAAAAGACCTTGAAAAGATGAGGAGTTTACGGAATGCCAGGAATGAGGTAAAGTAAATGCCGCAGACTTGTTCGTAGCCCTAAGAACCAAGGAGTCGACTGGTGGAAAAGAATCTGCTTGAAAAAACAACCGACCCCTTGCCGCACCGGCTGGCATCGGCTTTGAGCAAGGTCAGCGTCTCGCTCAAGCGCCGCCTCTGGCGCGATGCGTCAGCCCGCCTCATCAGCCCTTTGCAAGCCCAGATTCTGGCCTTTTTGCGGCAGCGGTCCACGCACGGCGCGACGGTGACGGATATCACCAGGATGCTCGGGGTTAGCATGCCCACGGCGTCCGATGTCATCGCCGTACTGACCAGGCGGGGTCTGCTGCGGAAGTTCCGAACCGAAAACGACGGGCGGGTTTTCAACGTCATGCTGACCGTGCGTGGCCGTCGGCGCGCCGAGCAGGTCATGGGCTGGCCTGACTTTCTGCTCTGGGCCGCCGAACTGCTGCCGGTTGAAGAACAGGAAAGCCTGCTCCGCACGCTCGTCAAGCTGATCAAGTCCATCCAGGATCGGGGTGAGATTCCTGTCGCCAGAATGTGCGTCACCTGTTCCCACTTCCGGCCCTATATTCATGCGGAATCGCAACGGCCTCACCACTGCGCACTGGTGGACGCGCCCTTCGGCGACAAGCTGCTCCGCGTTGACTGCAACGAGCATGTGCCCGCTACGCAGGAGCAGCAGGAGCAGCAGTGGCAGGCGTTCCAGAACCGCACGCCGATTGCGGCGTCGAACGG
>MHEU01000053.1:23650-34503 GCA_001805245.1 Nitrospirae bacterium RIFCSPLOWO2_02_FULL_62_14
GATATCATCCTCGACTCTTCCTCGTCTTCTGCCGGACACCATAATTGTCTTGAAGAAACCGGCACAGCTGGCATAGGGTACCGCCTGCCGTGCCGGTTGTCGTCAGGCTGCCATGCCGCCGCGCCCGCTCATTCACAAGAAAGGAACGTCATGCACGCAATCATCATCGGTCTCATGGTTTTTCTCTGTTTCGGCATCTCGGAGGCATCGGCGGCCCCGTCCGATCCGGTCACCGACGATCAGAAAACGCTTTATGCCCTGGGCGTTGCGATCAGCCAGTCGCTCGGCACGTTCAGCCTCAGCGAATCCGAGCTGGAATTTGTGAAGGCCGGCCTGGCGGATGGCGTGTTCAGCCGGAAGTCCAAGGTGGATGTCCAGGCCTTCATGCCGAAGGTACAGAAACTCCAGAAGGCGCGGGCCGGCGTGATGGCGGACAAAGAGATGAAGGCCGGGGAGGCGTTCCTGGCGAAGGCGGCTTCGGAGAAGGGCGCGACCAAAACCGCGTCCGGCATCGTGATCCTGGTCTTGAAAGAGGGCAAGGGCGCCTCGCCCAAGGAAACGGATACGGTCAAGGTGCATTATCACGGCACGCTGACCGACGGCACGGTCTTCGACAGCTCGGTGCAGCGGGGCGAGCCGGCGACGTTCCCGCTGGCGCAGGTCATTCCGTGCTGGACCGAGGGGGCGCAGCACATCAAGGTCGGCGGCAAGAGCCGCCTGGTCTGCCCGGCTGCCCTCGCCTACGGCGACCGCGGCGCGCCGCCGAAGATCAAGCCGGGCGCCACGCTCGTCTTCGAGGTTGAATTGCTCGATATCGTCAAGAAGTAGGAGCGTCACCGGTGAGCTGCCGGCGTGAACAGGGGCACGACCGGCTGACGGGAGGAGCATGAGCACGGCGGCGTCGGGCCGCACCACCACGAATATTCCGCAGCGCATGGACCGCCTGCCCTGGTCGCGCTGGCACAGGCTGGTCGTCATCGCGCTGGGTGTGACCTGGGTCCTCGACGGCCTCGAAGTCACCATCGTGGGCGCGCTCGGCGCCGTGCTCACGCACAACACCACGCTCAACTTCACTCCGTCCGAAGTGGGGCTGACGGCCTCCGCGTACCTGGCCGGGTCCGTGCTGGGCGCGCTCGTCTTCTCCTACCTGACCGACCGCCAGGGCCGCAAAAAATGGTTCCTCATCACGCTCTTCATCTATCTGAGCGCGACGGTGCTGACCGCGTTCGCGTGGAACCTGTGGAGCTTTCTCTTGTTCCGGTTCCTCGCCGGGGCGGGCATCGGCGGGGAGTACGCGGCGATCAACTCGGCCGTCGATGAGCTGATCCCGGCACGTGTGCGCGGGCACACCGATCTGGTGATCAACGGAAGCTGGTGGCTCGGGGCGGTGGCCGGAGCGCTGCTGACGATTCCTTTGCTGAACCCGCTCGTGGTTCCCGAACACCTCGGCTGGCGTCTCTGTTTCGGGCTCGGGGCGATCCTCGGGCTCAGCGTCGTCCTGATCCGCCGCCTGCTTCCCGAAAGTCCGCGCTGGCTGGTTACGCAGGGCCGGGTGGAGGAGGCGGAGGCGATCGTCGCCGACATCGAAGAGACGGTCATGCGCAGCGAGGGGATTGAATCGCTGCCCGAACCGGAGGGTTCCCTCACCCTGTCTCCGCGGACCCCGGCAGGGTTCGGCACGGTCGCGCGGGAGCTGCTCCGGACCTATCCGAAGCGGACGGTGCTCGGCCTGACGCTGATGGTCAGCCAGTCGTTCCTCTACAACGCGATCTTCTTTACCTTCGCCATCGTGCTTGCGAAGTTCTACGACGTGCCGGCCGGCCGCGTCGGGCTCTACATCATCCCCTTCGCGTTGGTGAATTTCCTGGGCCCGCTGCTGCTCGGGCGTTTCTTCGATACGGTCGGTCGCAAGCCAATGATCGCGCTCACCTACGGGCTCTCGGGGATCCTGCTTGCCGTGACCGGCTACCTGTTCTCGCAGGGGTACCTGACCGCCATGACCCAGACCCTCGCCTGGTCGGCGGTCTTCTTCTTCGCGTCGGCCGGCGCCAGCTCGGCCTACCTGACAGTGAGCGAAATCTTTCCGATGGAGATCCGCGCGATGGCGATCGCGCTGTTCTTCGTGGTGGCCCAGGGCGCGGCGACCGTGGCGCCCTGGCTGTTCGGCATGCTGATCGAAGCCTCGCCGATGGGCGTGCTGTACAGCAATCTGATCGGCGCAGGGTTGATGATGGCCGGGGCTGTTGTCGCGATGGTGTTCGGGGTGAAGGCTGAACGGCGGGCGCTGGAGCATATCGCCAGCCCCCTTGCCGCGCGGTTCGATGAAGGGAAGTAAACGCGCGCTACTTTTTCACGAAGGTGGATTGCAGCAGCGAGGCGTCGAAGCCCGTCGGGACGGCGCCGGTGCGGGCGTAGTGATAGATCGCGGTGTGGAAGATGGACGAGAGCGTCGTCATCGTGAGGCTGAGCAGGAAGGCGTAGACGGCTGCAACCCCGATCAGCAGCAGCCCGTTCAACAGCGCGCCGTTCACGATGGACCCGACGCCGAGCAGCGCCACCGCGAAGGCCGGCAGGGAGAATAAAAACGAAATTCCTCCGTAGCTGATCCCGCCGACAAGTTCCTCTCCCCATGTCCGTTTGATCATGGCCGCCGATTCCTTGACGGCTTCGACCGGCCCCTTGCCCTCGACGACCAGTATCGGCACGACAAAATAGGTCAGCAGGCTCCACGCCACGCCCAGCGCGCCGAAGAACAGCGAGGCGATGTTCTTCGACCGTTTCTGCATCGTGTTCAGCAGCAGGCCGACGGTGGCCGCCAGCAGCGTCCAGGCGAAGAGCTCGTTTTTCCGCGCCCAGGCTCCGTGGATGCCGTCCATCAGCGACGGGTCCTTCCCGGTCAGACGCAGGTGCACGCTCATGATCAGCGACGCGTTGAAAAACACGACCGTGAAATAGGTGCAGAAGTAGAAGAGAAACAGCCGCGCGTAGGCGATCAATTGCTCCGTCTCGGTCGCCGCGCCATCGGTGCGGAGCCAGGACTGGTCCTGCGCGAGCGGCCCCACGAACGTCAGCGTCACGAGCGCCGTTGCGATCATGGACAGGAGCGGAAACAGCAGCAGCTCCTTGTCCAGCATCAGAACCCGCCACGACGCCCCCATCAACGCCCATGTTCTGGAGAACACTCCCATGGCTATTTAGCGTACAGGAAAGTTGCTCCAGATAAAAGGGAGGAGTAAGAAGGATTCACTGATTCTGAATGCAAACATACCGGAAGGGAAAACCCTATGAATAAACAAATTGTGGAAATGGCCAGCCAGCTTAGTCAAATGACTCCCAAGGGTGTCGAACAAGAAACCTTCTACAACTTCGCATTCGGGGCGCTTCATGCTCTAGCACGAGCGGAGGAATTGGGCTATCGCAATCAGAACAAAGCGCTGGGCAAAAGTGCACGTCGCTCAGCTGTCGTTAAAAAGCTTGCTGCGAGAATAGCAAAACGCGGAATTACGATTTCGCGAGGCGAGTGGTTGGCTGGCTATTACTACAACGACGCATTGCTTCGTATGGACATCGCTTATGAACATGCGCTCCGCTATCGTACAGGAGGGAAGAATGGAAATGCGTCCCAGCAGATTAAGAAAGCCCTGAATGGAGGAATGCCTAAGCAGCTGTTAGATCCTTCATGGATTCGTTTGCGCTACAAGGAGGCAAATCCCCTGAAACACCACAGCGAGAAGTTTGGAGAGGGACCAGAAATAGAGCCGGATGATGCGGTGAAAATTCTTGAAGATCTAATTAAGACCGTCAAGTGGGTACTTAAACATAAGCGCGCTTAAGAAGATTAAGGGCATGCGGCGCCTCGATCTTCCTTTGGCTTCGTAAGGAGAGGAAAGGCGTGGAACCTTTCCTCACCTTACCAGTTTATTTTTAGAGGGCTGGCCTGGGTGATCCCAACTGCGCGCTACCTTCTCACCCGCCCACCCCGGGCGCGCCAAGACGCGCCCTTTTCCCGTGGCGAGCACATTCTGATCGTGCGCGTTCCGGGAGCACAGGAGCAAACCCAAGGCGATTCAGCCGACTCTCCAATCGCACGGGCAGGGGTCGTTGCGACCGACCTTGTCGCGCTACGACAAGCTTGCCCGAAAGACGATGTTCAGTTAGACTGCCTACATGCCCCAGGTATTGCACCCGCATATCATCAGCGATCGGGCGGTCTGTGGCGGCAGCCCGATCATCAAAGGGACGCGCATCGCGGTTCGCACCGTCGTTGCGTATGTCCTGCAGCACGGTGTCTCGCCTGAAGACCTGCTGGGCTATTACCCCCATCTGAGCCTAGCCCAGATTTACGATGCGCTCTCGTATTATTACGACAACCGTGCAGAGATTGATGCAGACATTGCGACCAACCGGGCGCTTGATCCCTCTGAACCGACCTAACCGAAACCTGCCTCCTGAGCCTGGATGAGGCTCTATCTTGATGAGCATGTGCCGGTGAGCGTTGCCCCGGCGCTCGCGGCTCATGGCGTGGATTGTCTGACGACTTTGCAGGCGCACAATCTTGGGCTATCCGATGAAGACCAGCTCGCATTTGCCGCCGAGAACGGACGAGCCTTCGTGACGTTCAATCGCAAAGACTTCATCTCGCTTGCACGCCAATGGCAGGATCAGGGCCGCTCACATGCCGGATTGATTCTCTCCCGGGAATTGCCCGTTCCCGAGCTGCTGCGTCGCTTCCGTCGTTTCCTTCAGCGGCATCAGTCCGACGATCTCACCAATCAGGTACTCTGGCTGACTCAATAGAGCCGGGTCCGGAATCGGGGAGGGGCCTCCCCAAGTTTACGCTTCTCCTCTTCGAGCGTCGCCTCGGTTTCCCTTGGCTTCGTAAGGTGAGGAAAGGCGTGGAACCTTTCCTCACCTTACCAGTTTATTTTTAGAGGGATGGCCTGGGTGATCCCAACTGCGCGCTACCTTCTCACCCGCCCACCCCGGGCGCGCCAAGACGCGCTTTCTACCCGTGGCGAGGGCCTTCTTTACCTTTCTTTCCAACTCATTTCTTACGAGTGCGGCTTGGTTTCCTCCAACTGCGCGCATCGAGGGAGCACCATCTGCGTGTGCGGCCTCTGCGAGCAAAGGAGGAGACCAAGCCGCCAGCTCGCTCCCTCCCGCGCGCGTTGCGCGAGTACAGCGAGTCAGTCAGGGAGCCTACTTCCCTCGTCCGCGTTTCGCGAGCAAGGGATCACCAGGCCGTCACTTTCTTACGGGCAGGTCATGGGCGGATTCGGGGGAGTCTCCGATGGATGGAATCCCACCCCGCAGAGGGCCACGCCCGCCGCGGACTTCTGAGCCGTGATGTTGCCCATCGTGTCAGTCTGCACTTCGAAAAAGGTCACGCCGTCGCGGAAAATCTTCTCCTGGGGCGGATTGGGGAATGCCGGCGGCCTGAACCGCAGTTGCACGGTGACTTTGCCGCCCTTGGGCACGACGAAGGGCGGCGGCGGGCCGACGTAGGAGAAGCCCTGGTTGTTCATGGAGAACTGCACTTTCGTGATCGTGATTTTCTGCGTGGCGAACACGCTGTTCTGCACGTCGAACGTGACGATCGGCGACTGCCGTCCGACCCGTACGCGCCCGAAATTGACCGGCTTGGGCGGTTGGAGCGTGATCTGCTGCCCGCCGAGCGTCAAATCGCCTGCGACATAGTGCATGATGCCCTCGCCCTTCAGGGTCATGGCGGTGACCTTCGCAGCCGGTTCGTTGACGATTGGGGTTGCCGTTGCGGTGAATTGCCCGACGTCGGTCGGCGCAAAGACGAACACCGCCGGAGGCGCCAGGGACTGGCCCTTGGCGACCGTGACGGGAACGACTCCCATCAACGCGCCGGCAAACAGGCTTGCGTTGGCGCCGCCCATCGTGAGCACCGGCTGGGCGATGGTCGCGTTGGCGGTTCCTGAATTCCGCCATGTTCCCGTCTTGGAGGCGATCGTTCCTACGTAGACCTGCCCGATGTCGAGGGCCTGCGGCGGGGCCGGGTCCAGCTGCGGTCCGCAGCCGGCGAGTGCAGCGACGATCGCGAGGATAGCCAACGTTCCTTGAACGACCTGGCGGGTTTCCATAGATCCTCCTTGCGGTAGAAGAAACGAATCTGTCCCGTTTCCCTTTCTACCTCTCTACCTCTTCGAGCGGCGTTTCGATCTGTCTTCGGCTGCGGAAGGTGAGGAAAGGCGTGGAACCTTTCCTCACCTTATTCTCTATTTAATTGATTGAGCATTGGGCTTGCTCCAACTGCGGCCGTCGAACGAGCACATTCTGATCGTGCGCGTTCCGGGAGCAAGGAGCAAGCCCAATGCTCATACTCCGTGGCACTTTTTGTATTTCTTTCCGCTGCCACAGGGGCACGGATCGTTGCGGCCGACCTTGTCGGCGGTGCGCAGGACGGGGGTCTGTGGTTTCGCTTCCTCTTCCCCGCGGTTGAAGCTCATGCGGAGGGGGACCGCGGGCTCGCGGACGACCGGCGGCGGCTCTTCGCCGCGGACGGCCTGGATGTGGAAGAGCCGGTCGAGCACGTCGCCCTTGATGCGGCTCATCATGGCGGCAAACATGTCGTAGCCTTCGCGCTTGTATTCGACCAGCGGGTCCTTCTGACCGTAGCCGCGCAGGCCGATGCCGTCGCGCAGGTGGTCCATGCTGAGCAGGTGGTCCTTCCAGTGATAATCGATCACCTGGAGCATGACCATCTTCTCCAGTTGTCGCATCAGCTCCGGGTCCAGTTCCGTTTCCTTCTTCCGGTAGGCCTCCTGCGCGCGCTCCTGCAGTTCCTGTCCGAGCGCCTCGCGGCCGAGGTCCTTCAAATCCTCGACTGAGCCGGGCCCGCTGCCGTCGTGCGCGAAGGCGAGGCCGAACTGGCCGTGCAGCGACTCGATCAGGCCGGGGAAGTCCCATTCCTCCGGGTACTCTTCCTTCGGGCAGTGGATGTCGAGCAGCGAGTCCACGACCTGCGCCGTCATGTGCGTGATCTGGCCGGAGAGATCCTCGCCCGCGAGAATGGCGCGCCGGTGCTTGTAGATGACCTCTCGCTGCTTGTTCATCACGTCGTCGTACTCGAGGAGCTGCTTGCGGATGTCGAAGTTGTGCGCCTCGACCTTCTTCTGCGCGTTGGCGATCGCGCGCGTGACCATGCCGTGCTCGATGGGGACGCCTTCCTCCATGCCGAGCTTGAGCATCATCTGCGAGACTCGCTCGGAGGCGAAGATGCGCATCAGATCGTCTTCGAGCGAGAGATAAAATCGCGACGAGCCCGGATCGCCCTGCCGGCCGGCGCGGCCGCGGAGCTGGTTGTCGATGCGGCGGCTCTCGTGCCGCTCCGTGCCGAGGATGTGCAGGCCGCCCGCCGCGATCACGTCCCTGCGGTCCTCCTCGCAGGTCTTCGCGATCTGCTCGAACATGGCCCGTTTCTGCTCCTCGGGTAGGGCCTCGTTGCCTTCCTGGTAGAGAAACCGCTTGTAGAGGAAGTCCGGATTGCCGCCGAGCAGAATGTCGGTGCCGCGGCCGGCCATGTTGGTGGCGATGGTCACGGCGCCCTTCTGGCCCGCCTGCGCGATGATCTCCGCCTCCTTCTCGTGGAATTTGGCGTTCAGGACGCTGTGCTTGACGCCCTGCCGCTTGAGAAAGCCCGCCAGGCGCTCGGACTTTTCGATCGAGATCGTGCCGACGAGGACCGGCTGGCCGCGCTCGTAGCAATCCTTGATTTCCTCGACGATCGCGGTGAACTTTTCCTTCTCGGTCCGGTAGACGACGTCGGCGTAGTCCTTCCGGATCATCGAACGGTTGGTCGGAATCACGTTCACGTCGAGGTTGTAGATTTTGGCGAACTCCGGCGCTTCCGTGTCGGCGGTGCCGGTCATGCCGGCCAGTTTTTTGTACATGCGGAAGTAATTCTGGAAGGTGACGGAGGCCAGGGTCTGGTTCTCGTTGGCGATCTTGACGCCTTCCTTCGCCTCTACGGCCTGGTGCAGCCCGTCGCTCCAGCGGCGGCCCGGCATGAGGCGGCCGGTGAACTCGTCCACGATGAGGACTTCGCCGTCCTTGACCACGTAGTCCACGTCGCGCTTGTAGATCGCATGCGCCTGCAGCGCCTTGATGACGTGATGGACCTGGTCCATGTTGGCCGGATCGTAGAGATTGTCCACGCCGAGCAGCTTCTCGACGTGCGCGTTGCCGTCTTCCGTCAGCGCGGCGGTCTTCGTTTTTTCCTCGATCGTGTAATCCCGCTCGGGCTTCAACTGCGGAATGATGCTGTTGATGCGGTAATAGAGGTCGGTGGTCTCTTCCGTGGGGCCCGAAATGATCAGCGGCGTCCGCGCCTCGTCGATGAGGATGCTGTCCACCTCGTCCACGATAGCGAAGTTCAATTCGCGCTGCACGCACTGGTCCATGCTGTGGACGATCAGGTTGTCGCGAAGATAATCAAAGCCAAATTCATTATTCGTCCCGTAGGTGATGTCGGCATGATAGGCCTCCTGCCGCGTGCAGGGCCGCAGATGCTGGAGGCGCTTGTCCGCCGCGTCGTAGGCCGGATCGAAGAAGAACGAGGCGTCGTGCTGGATGACGCCGACCGAGAGGCCGAGGGCGTGGTAGAGCTGCCCCATCCACTGCGCGTCGCGCTTGGCCAGGTAGTCGTTGACGGTGATCAGGTGCGCGCCCCTGCCTTCGAGGGCGTTCAGGTAGATCGGCAGGGTGGCGACGAGCGTCTTGCCCTCGCCGGTTTTCATTTCCGCGATGCGGCCCTGATGTAGGATCATGCCGCCGATGAGCTGGACGTCGAAGTGCCGCATGTTGAGGCGGCGCTTGCCCGCTTCGCGGCAGACGGCAAAGGCTTCGGGCAGGATGGCGTCGAGGGCTTCTCCGTCGGCCAGCCGTTTTTTGAAGGCCTGGGTCTTGTCGGCCAGCGCCTGATCGGACAGGGGCTTCAATCCCGGCTCGAGCGAGTTGATATGCTCGACGATGGGGCGGAGCGCCTTGATTTCCCGGTCGTTCTTGCTGCCGAAGATGATATTGAGCAGTCGCGTGAGCATCGGAAATTCCTAAGTTCGTGGCAGTATACCCGATTTAACGCGCCAAATCCCACCACGAGGAGATTGCTTGACGCTTCGACGGCGCCATGTCCCGCTTGGAAGAGAGGGGTCTCAGGCACTGCCCAGCGTCAACCCTGAGCAAGCCCGCCCGGGAGGGCGGGAGGAGTCGAAGGGTTGACTGGGGCCGCGCGCTCCATTAGTATTCCTGGTGATGTTCTCTCGACGCACCCTCAGGTCCGTTGCCGTCGGCATGGTCGTCTGCCTGCTGCTCGTCAGCGGGCTGGCCTATCCGCAGACGGTGGCCCATGACGGGCACCATGCCCATCACACAGCCAAGACCCACGCGTCGGCCCTCTGCTCGTGGATGTGCGCGGCCGGGCAGGTGCTTGAAGGGACCACGGTCGTCCTTCTATCGGAACGCAGCCCGGTCGGCCTCGTCAGCCTGATCACCGTTTCAGAACCCACGAGTGTTAGTCACTTAACTACTCCGTCCCGCGGTCCTCCGTCTCTCTCCGTCTAACTCATACACAGGCAGCCCGCAGCCTCGAGGCATTCCGCGCACAGCGCGCGGAGCGATCAGCTCGGATGCGTGGCTGAAATGCTGATGACTCATTCTTTATCTAGACGGAGAAGACATGAACAGACGGACAGGTTTGTATGCACTCATGGTGTGCGCAGTCTCGATGGGCTTCGGGATGCTTGCCGCGTCGCCGGGGCAGGCGTCCTGCGGGGCGGTGCAGTGTTTTGTCGTGATCGGGTCGCAACAGCAGGTGCCGCAGAAGGGCCGGCTGACGGTCAACGGCATCTACAACTATACGCCGATGCGGCTGCTGGACGACACCTCGGGCGTGATCGCCGCGGTCGATCAGCACGATCGCCGGTTGATTCTCGACCATCACCAGGAAATCCGGACCATCACCCAGACCTATACCTTGAACCTGAACTACGGGGTCACCGAGCGCTTCGGCCTCGAGGTGAATATTCCCTTCATGAACCGGCAGCACAGTCACATCGACGGACTTGGCGAAGACGGAGCGATGGGAGAGGGTGAATTGAGCCAGTTTTCGGACAATGGACTCGGCGACATTCGGATCACGGCGAAATACAACGTGCTGCCGACCTTGCGGAGCATGGTGGTCATGGGATTCGGTGTGGACCTGCCGACCGGCAAGCACGAACAGACGGAAAGCAACGGGCATGTGATCGAGTCGCCGACCCAGATGGGACGAGGTCAGCCCGGGCTGATCGGATCGATCTACCAGAGCTATGAGCTGATTCCCATGAAGCTGAACCAGTTCTCATACGCCAGTTACCGGCACACGTTCCGGAACAACGACGGCTACCAGTTCGGCGACGAGTATCTGTTGAACGTCGGGCTCAATTACGTCGCGCGGCCGTGGTTGACGCTCATGGGACAGTTCAACTACCGCTACCTCGTGCACGACAACATGAGTGCCTCGCTGGAGCGGTCGGCGACGCCGGCAGATGCCGTGTTCCCGGATGATCCGATCGTGATTGATCCGGAGATCAAGGACCGCCGGGTACCTAATACCGGGTCCACCTATCTGGCTTTTACGCCGGGCTTCCAGATCGGGCTGAGCCAGCTGGTGGACTCGGCCTGGACCAAGGCAACCTCGCTGTATTTCTATTCGCAGATTCCGGTCGCGCGGGATTCCAACAATAACCTCGCGCAGGGTACCAGTTTCGTGTTTGGCCTGACGAGATCGTTCCAGGTGATGGAGTAGGGAGCAAGCGAGGAGCGGCGGCCGTAGAGGCCGCCGCTCC
>MHEU01000053.1:34529-39003 GCA_001805245.1 Nitrospirae bacterium RIFCSPLOWO2_02_FULL_62_14
TACTTGCGGCGGCTCTGGTCCTGCCGGGCTGGGCGGATCGCGCGGCCTGGAGCATGGGCGAGCGGCCGCCGGTCGCGGGCATGCCGGCGGTGGAGTTTACGCTGGTCGACTTGAACGGCCAGGCCAAGAGCCTGAGCGACTATCGCGGCAAGATCGTGCTGCTGAATTTCTGGGCGACCTGGTGCAAGCCCTGCACGACGGAGATGCCGGCGATGCAGACGACCTACGACCGGCTGCGCGACAAGGGATTCGTCGTCCTGGCGGTCAACGAACTGGAGGACGACGAGAAGGTCCGCGAGCATATCCGCGAGTATAAGCACACGTTTCCGGTCTTGATGGACCGTGAGAACCGCGTCGCCAATCTGTACGGGGTCTATGGCCTGCCGGTGAGCGTGTTCATCGACGAAGCCGGTGTGGTGCAGGCGTATATCAAAGGCGGACTTCTGACTGAGCAGAAGATCGAAGACGAAATCGCCCGGATTCGCGCGGCCAAACCGGTCCAGGCCTCGGCGCGTTGATTTCAATCACCCTCCCGCGTATAGTCCACGCACGTTTGCAGGAGGACACAGTATGACGATGCGTGGCATTATCCGATTCCTGTCATTCAGTCTCGTGCTGGCATTCTTCCTGTCCGGCCTAACCTTCGCTGCCGACAACAAGGGGCGCGATCAATACCTGCAGGCCGCAAAGCTGTTCGAGCAGGACAGGTACGACGAGGCGATTGCAGCCGCGAAGAAGTCCATTCAGCTTCAGCCGAAGTTCGCCGATGCGCATCTGCTGCTCGGGAAGATCTACTTCGAGGGCAAGCGGCGGGCGGCGGACGCGATCACGTCGATGAAGCAGGCGATCCACCTCAAGCCGGACTATGCCGAGGCCTATTATCATCTCGGGCTCGTCTACCAGACGCAGGGCAAATTCCGGGATTCCGAGCAATCGTTGCGCCAGGCGATCAAGCTCAATTCCAGGTACGAAGAAGCCTACTGGGCGCTGGGCCGGCAGTTCCAGCGTAACCGCCGCAACGACCAGGCGGTCGAGATCCTTCATGCCTTGCTGACCGTCAACCCCAACCACTCCGGCGCCTTGTTCAGCATGGCGATGGCTCAGGATGCGCAGGGTGATGACAAGAAGGCGCGCGAGTCGCTGGAACACCTGACCAAGGTGGACCCCACGCATCCGGACGCCTGGTACCTGCTGGGCCGGATCGAAGAAAAGGAAAGCCACGTTCCGCAGGCGATCGATGCCTACCGCATGGCGGTCTCAGCAAAGCCCGATCTGGTGGACGCCCATTTCAATCTGGGGTTCCTGTACCGGAGCGAAGGGAAGATGTCCGAGGCGGTCAAGCGCTTCGAGGAAGTCATCCGGCTCAGGCCGGAATATGCCGAGGCCCATCTGAATCTGGGCGGGCTCTACGCCAACATGGGAAAGCTCGATCAGGCGGAGGAGGAATATGAAACGGCGGTGCAGTTGAAGCCGAACCTCGCCGAGGCGCATTACAGCCTGGGTCTGTTCTACGAGTCGCACCGCAGGGACATGGGCAAGGCGCTGGCGTCCTACCGCAAATACATCGAGCTGGGCGGCCGGGACGAGCGCATCGAGCGCATCGTCGGACAGGCGGGTCGGTAGGCTTGTGCGAAAAGTGGTCGTGCGCGACTGGTAATACGGATTCCCAGCGAGTCGCGCCTTTCTCGCACGTCTCGCGAGTCTCGCAAGAATCACGTCGCGCGAGTCCCGCCGACGTTCCTGCCTACCGCCTAATCCGTCCGAACGTGTGATAGTAGGGCCGCCAGTAGTAGGAGGGCGGGTAATAGTAGTAGGGAATGCGGGACATCGTGTCCCCGCGCGGCCAGACTTTCAGCGATTTGATCTCCACCGTCGGGTAGGTATAGTCCGTTTCGTCGAGTTTGTCGGCCACAGAACCGGTGACTTCGCCGACGAGCGTGATGGTCGTGCCGGGTGGAATTGTCGCCGGGTCCAGAAACTCCTTCTGGACGGCGATGAAGCGCCCTTGCGACAGCGTGCGGTCCGCCTCCGGCCGGAGCGAACGATCCAGCGGAATCTCCAGCACCTCGATCCTGGTCCCGTCTTTCAATCGCTTCGCCGACAGGACTTCTCCGCCAAGCACAATCAGATGTCCGCGATAGGTATCCGGCGATTCCCGAAGCTGTGGGAACGTCAGGGTTTTGTCGATCTGGGCCTGGAGGGAGGCGGGCACGACACTGCCGGAGGCGCAGCCGGCCATCGCCGCGACGAGGACGAGGCCCGCTATTCCTCTCGACGTCAACCGAAACATGGTTCATTATAACAGAGACATCCCAACCCGCATCATTCATGAGGGTTCGTGACGAAACCGCTGAGACGCTTAGCGAGACGGGTGCGCGGAGCCGAGAGGAAGGGAGACGTACTTGAAACAGTACGTTGACCGACCGAGCGGCGAGCCCACCCGCATGGCTGCTTCGTGACGCGGCCAGGCTTGTCGTAGCAGCGTATCGGCGATTGCAGTAGAAGCCGTCATGAATGATGCGGGTTAAGAGCGGATTGGCTATAATGGGCGCGGTTTTTCTGAACGATAAGAAAGGAAAGAGCGTATGCGTCGAATCACTGCAGCAGGATGGTTGATGGTCGTGCTGGCTTGTCTGGCAGGTGGAGGGGCGGCGCTGGCCGGGCCGGCCGCGCCGCGAGGCGTCGACGCAGGCGCGGCGCCGAAGCTGGATGGCAAGTATGAACGGCTGCAGGAACCGTCCACGCATCAGCCCGGCAAAGTGAAACTGACGGAATTTGCCGATTTCTATTGCCCCCATTGTCATGCCTTCGAAGAGGCCCTGGTGCCGTTCATCGAGAAGGAGTTCAGCGGCAAGGTCGAGGTCAATATGGTCGGTTTTCCGGTGATCGGCGGCAAACTGCCCACGGCGTTCGAGATGTACGAACAGGCCAGGGTCATGGGCAGGGGTGTGGAGATGAAGAAGGCGTTGTTCCGCTCGATCCACAAGGATCGGCTGCACGTGTTCGATAAAGTGATCCGCGAGGCCCTGATCAAGGAAGTGGGGCTCGACCCCGTCGCGTTCGAAGCCGGACTGGCCAGCGGAAAGCCCGCGGAAGCCCTCGAGGCGGGCCGCAAGCTGGGCCTGAGAGTGAAAGTCGAATCCACGCCGACGCTGGTGCTGGACGGGAACATCAAAATCGAAGGGGAGAATTTGAACCCCGGCAATCTGAAAACCGTCATAGCGAGCATCTTGGCGAAGGACAAGAAACGTTAACCTAGAATGCTGAAAATGACCTTCCGCATCGTTCTCGCATCGCTCTCAGGCTCAACGTACCGAGAAGAGTACGCCTCGCCTTCTCGCTCGCTGCGGCCTCGCGGGCAGGTCATTTTGAGCATTCTGTTCGGAATATGGGGAGTGATTGGAGTTGGTCTGACGGACGTGGCGGCTGCCGAAAAGACGGCACCGCGCTCGGTGCTGTCCGATCTTCAGGGGCAGATCAAGAGCACCGCGTCGAAGGTCACTCCGGCGGTCGTGAACATCGCGTCCACCGTGATCATCAGGGACCAACTGTTCAGCGATGAAGGCCTGCCCTTCGGCCTCTTCTCCCAGCCGGTGCCGCGCCGCCAGTACGGGCAGGGCTCCGGCGTGATCGTGTCGGCGGACGGGTACATCGTCACCAACAACCACGTCGTGGCGGAGGCGGTGGATGTCGAAGTGCTGCTGGCGGACCGGCGGCAGTTCAAGGGCCGCGTCGTGGCGACCGATCCCAAGACCGACGTGGCGGTGGTGAAGATCGAGGCCAACGGCCTGCCGGCGGTGCCATGGGGAGACTCCAGCACGCTCACGGTCGGCGATTTCGTGCTGGCGATCGGGAACCCGCTGGGCCTCAATCAGACGGTCACGTTCGGGATCGTCAGTGCGGTGGGGCGGGCGGACGTCGGGGTCGCCGATTACGAGGATTTCATCCAGACCGACGCGCCGATCAATCCCGGCAATTCGGGCGGGGCGCTGGTGAACGTGAAGGGCGAGTTGATCGGGATCAACACGGCGATCGCCAGCACGACCGGCGGCAGCGTCGGCGTCGGTTTCGCGATCCCCAGCAACATGGCGCGTGCGGCGATGCAGAGCCTGCTCAAGACCGGCCGGGTGGTGCGCGGCTTTCTCGGCGCCAGCACCCAGGACGTGACGCCGCTGCTGGGCAAGATGTTCAAGCTGCCGGATGTGAAGGGCGTGATCGTCACGGATATTTTTGCCAGGGGATCGGCGGAAAGAGCCGGCCTCAAGCGCGGCGATGTCGTCGTGCGGTATGACGGCAAGGATGTCGTGGACTCCGGCAAGCTGCGAAACACGATCGCGCTGGCCCCGATCGGCAGCCGGCACAAGCTCGATCTCATCCGCGACAACAAGCCCCTCCAGGTCGAGCTTGTCATCCAGGAGGCGCCACGCGAGCGCACGAAGCGGGCCGCCGCCATTGCGCACGGCGTCACCATGGG
>MHEU01000053.1:39120-43495 GCA_001805245.1 Nitrospirae bacterium RIFCSPLOWO2_02_FULL_62_14
GTCGAACCGATCAAACCGAAAGACCTCACTCTGCTCCTCATCAACCGCCAGGGCACGATCCTCTATGTCCCCATTGAAGGCGAGTGAAGACTGATAAGGTTTCTTCTCACAATGATCCCTTCCACGAATTGAGTGCGGCAAATTTCTCGTAGAGAGCCGGGAGAACAAGCAACGTCAAGGCTGTTGACGTCATCAGGCCGCCGATGACCACCGTCGCAAGCGGCCGCTGCACCTCGGCGCCCATCGTCGTAGCGAGCGCCATCGGAACAAAGCCGAGACTCGCGACTAATGCCGTCATCATCACCGGCCGCAGTCGGTCCATCGCTCCCTGCGTGACTGCCCGATCTGCGGGAAGGCCTTCCGCTTCCAGTTGTCGGATGTGGCTGACCAGCACAACGCCATTGAGGACAGCAATTCCAAACAGGGCGATAAACCCGATGGCAGCCGAGATGCTGAGGGGAAGGCCGCGGGCCGTGAGCGCCAGTACACCACCAGACAGGGCCAGCGGAACGTTGAGAAAAATCAAGATTGCGGGTCGCATCGCGCCGAAGATGACAGACAATATGCCCAAAATCAGAAGGAGGGTGATGGGAACCACCACGGCCAGCCGGCGTGAAGCTTCCTGGAGATGCTCAAACTGTCCGCCCCATGTCAACTCGTACCCTGTCGGGACAGACACCTTTTGGGCCACCGCGCGTTGTGCCTCCGTCACAAAGCTGCCCAAGTCCCTTCCACGGATGTTGCACTCCACAACGATGCGCCGCTGCACATGCTCCCTGCTGATCTGGGCCGGACCTGTGTCCACCCGAACAGCCGCCACGCGGGAGAGTGGGACAAGCTCACCATGAGCGGTTGGGATAAGCAGATTGCCCAATGCGGCAGGATCAGTTGATACGCCATCGGTTAAGCGGACGACGAGATCAAAACGTCGTGAGCCTTGCACCACGGTGCCGACGACATGTCCCACGCGTGTGGCTTGGACAAGGGCGAGCACCTCGTCCGCCGTGAGCCCATACCGCGCAATCTGTTCTCGGTCCACAATCACCCGCAGGAGTGGAAGCCCAGCGACCTGCTCGACTTTCACGTCTGCTGCGCCGCGCACGTTCTCCATGACACGTGCTACGGCTTCAGCCTTCTGCTTGAGCACATCCAGGTCAGGCCCAAAAATCTTGACGGCGAGGTCCGAACGAGTCCCCGCGATCAACTCATTGAAGCGCATCTCGATCGGTTGCGTAAAACCGAGGCCGACGCCAGGTACCGCATCGAGAATGGCAGGCTTCATCTTTGCGATCAGGTCCTCGCGAGTGCTGGCAGTCGTCCATTCCTGCTGAGGTTTGAGAATGACGAACACATCGGACAACTCCACTCCCATCACGTCGGTCGCGACCTCGGGGCTCCCGGTCCTGGTTACCACCTGCATGACTTCCGGAAATCTGCGAAGCACTCGTTCAACTTCCAAGGCAGTCCGGACCGACTCACTCAGTGACACACTGGGTAATCGCCACACTTGAATCGCCATGTCTCCTTCGTCGAGTCGAGGCGCAAACTCGACGCCGAGCCACGCGCTGACTCCGAGGCTCACGACAAACAGCCCAACGGCTGGCGTGACCACCCAAGCCGGGCGCGCCATCGCCCATCTCAGACAGGGTTCGTAGGCACGGCGCAGAATTCGGATCGCACGCGTTTCCTCACGTCCGGGCGTGGCCCGCACAAACCAAAAGGCGAGGAGCGGTGTGACCGTCACTGCGAGGAGGAGCGAGCCGGCCAGGGCCAGGATCACGGTCAGTGCCATCGGGCGGAACATCTTTCCTTCGATCCCGGTGAGTGCCAGGATGGGCACGTACACGAGAATGATGATGCTGACGGCAAAGGTCATGGGGCGAAGTACTTCACGCCCGGCTTCCTGAATTGCGAGCAGCCGTTGGTCTCGTCCTAACGCCTCCTTGGTGGCCAACCGTCGCAGAATGTTGTCGATCATCACGACAGAGCCATCGACCAGCAACCCGAAGTCAATCGCTCCGAGGCTCATGAGATTGCCGGACAGTCCCGCCTGCGTCATGCCGGTAAAGGCAATGAGCATGGACAGGGGAATCGCCGACGCCACGATCAATCCTGCGCGGAGATCGCCCAGAAACAGAAACAGAACCGCAATAACGAGAAGCCCGCCTTCGAGAAGATTGTTTCGCACGGTCCGGATCACCTTTGACACGAAGAGGGTCCGGTCATAGTAGGGTTCGATCGTCACGCCGGGTGGGAGCGTGGCTTGGATCTCTTGCACACGCGTCTTGACGCGCTCGACGACCTGCTGCGCGTTCTCGCCCGCCAGCATCTGGACCATCCCGATGACGGTTTCACCTTCCCCCATCGCAGTCGCAGCGCCGATGCGGAGTGCCGAAGCCTCCTTGACCTCAGCGATGTCTGAAATGTAAATCGGCACCCCGCCGGTCCCGTGAGCCACGACGATTTTCGAAAGGTCGCTCACCTGTGTTGCCAACGCCTCGCCTCGGATCAGCAATTGCTCGCGTTGACGCTCAATGTAGCCCCCGCCTGCGATGGCGTTGTTTCGTTCGAGCGCTTCAAACACCTGTCGAAGCGCAAGCTTGAAAGACAGGAGTTTGGCCGGATCCACCACCACCTGGAACTGCTGCGGCTCTCCTCCCCAAATATTGACTTCCACCACGCCCGGAACCGCCCGTAGCCGCATCCCAATGTCCCATTCCAGGAGCGTCCGCAGGGCCATGGCGTTGTAACCGTTCCCCTTCAGGGTGAATTGATAGACTTCGCCCAATCCAGTCGTCAGCGGTCCCATGAAAGGACGGCCGTACTCGACCGGGATCCGTTCCATTGCGCGGGAAAGCCGCTCGCTCACCAACTGTCTCGCACGATAGACGTCCGTGCGATCCTCGAAAATCGCCGTGACGGCCGACAGCCCATAGCGCGACACAGACCGAAGTTCTCGCAGGGCAGGCAATCCACTCAGCGAAGCTTCGATCGGAAACGTGACGAACTGTTCCACTTCAACCGGGCCGAGCGCTGGTGCGCGGGTGAGGATTTGGACCTGGACCGGTGTCAGGTCCGGCACGGCGTCAATGGGGAGGTGGGTGAACGACCACAGGCCGATGGCGATCACGAGCATCGTCGCCACCAGGGTGAAGAAGCGGTAGCGCAGGGAGAGCGTGAGCAACTGTTCCATGCTTACCCTCCCTCTCCCGACTCGATGTGCTCTTTCAGCAAGACGTTCTTGAGGTCGAATACGCCGTCGATCACTATGCGCTCGCCCTCTGCAAGCCCTTTCCGCACCTCGATCCAGCCACCGCCTTCACGGCCGACTTCGATCGGGACGAACGCATACCCGGTCTCCCGCTGAACGAAGACGCCGCGGACGTTGTCCACCATCGTCACCGCGGGAACGGGCACCGCCAATGACGGAGAACCGACGACGGTCAACTTGACATCCACGTATTCTCGTGGCTTCAGACGTCGCTGCTGGTTCGAGACTTCGAACCGGACCCGGATCGTGCGGGTGGTCTCATCGGCCACTGGCGCGAGATAGGTGAGCGGAGCGGTAACCGGCTCGCCGCCTTTGGGCACGATCGTCCCGACGTCTCCCTCCTTGAACTTTCGGGCCTGCTCGATCGGCAGATTCGCGAAGACCCAGACCCGGCTCGTGTCCACGACTTCGAAAAGTTCGCTCCCAGGAGAAACTCCCTGCCCACGCACCACATTCTGTGCGATGACTGTCCCGGCAATGGGAGAGGTGAGGGTGTAGCGATGGCTCTCCTCGTGGCTGCCCTGCTCCAGTTCACGAAGCTCGCTCTGCGCTAATCCCATGTTCAGTAGCTTCTCGCGGATGTGCTGAAATCGGACCTTGGTTTCCAAGTAGTGACCTCGTTCCTCAACGAACCGCCGTTCCGTAACGATCTCCTCAGCCTTCAGTTTTTCTGCCCGTCGAAAGGCGTTCTCCGCGACGTCAGCCTGAGCCTTGGCCACTAAGTACTCCTGCACCAGTTCATCTAAGTGTAGGCTTCCGATGGCGGCCAAGGGCTGGCCGCTCCGGACATGATCGCCGAGTTGCACGTGGATCTTCTCAACCTGCCCTTCGATCCGTGAAGTGATCTTGGCTACCTGTTTGGGGTCCAGCGCCACTTCACCGGGAGCTGTCACTACGTCGGGGACCGCGCGCGCAGTGAGCGCCTCCGTCCTGAGTCGGTCCTGCACGGCCGTCGGGGCCTGAATCGTCTTCACGGGTGAAACACCCGACTGGGCGGTCGCTTTCGGCGCCGGTGCCGGCGGTTCGCGACTACGGTCCCCGCAGGCCGTGACGAACACGAGTAGTGCTAGCACGCACGATCCGGTGTGTGCTGTCCATCTGGTT
>MHEU01000054.1:0-1422 GCA_001805245.1 Nitrospirae bacterium RIFCSPLOWO2_02_FULL_62_14
GTCGAACAGGTGCTCCGGGATCTTCAATTCACGCAGGAAGATCTTCAGAGCGCGAAGGGAGGCAAAGTCGTCGAGAAGGTGATAGGTGAGGGCTCTGACCGGGAGCTGTCGCTCGGCCTCGCCCTGCTGATCAAGGCCAAGCCTGAGGAAATCGCCAGGCTGTATCGAGAAACGCAGGATTTGGAATCGGTCAAGGCCATCAAAGTGCGCGTCGCGATTCCTGGAGCAGGGACGCTGGCGGACTTCGCGGCGGCGGCGCTGCAGCCGAATCCGGAAAAAGAAGCGCAGCGCTACCTGAACGCCGAACCGGGCGACACGCTGAATCTGGATGCCAGGGAGATCGCCGCCTTTCAGACGCTGAAGTCCGCGAGCAAGGGGAAGGCCGTGCCGGTGAAGGAGGTGGAGCAGCTCGTCCATCAGGGGTTGCTGGCCCGGTACCAGGCCTATCGGACGAAGGGACTGGCCGGCATCGCGCCGTACCAGCGCGGGAGAAGCGATCAACGGTCTCCCAGTGACGAATTGCTCCTCGCCACCAAGCAGAGCGCGGGGCTGGCGAAGTACGTGCCCGCCTTGCACGACGTGCTGATGAACTACCCGGCCGCCAAGGATAAAGTGAAGAAAGATAAGTTCGAAGAATCCTTTCATTGGTTCAACGTCGAACTCTTCGACCGCCCGACCTACGTGCTGACGCACCGCCTGGCCATGTTCGTGGACTATGCCTATGTCAACGTCGAGCGCCAGTTTTACGCCAGTCACGATTACAATTCGATGCAGCAGGTCATTGCCGCGCTTCCGACGAAAGACGGCATACTGCTGGTGTATGTCGCCCGCGTCTCGACCGACCAGGTCGCGGGGTTCACGTCTGCCGCCGCGCACCCCGTGGCGCGCACCGTCATGGCGCCGTACATCAAGGATATGCTCGAAGCTCTTCGGACTCGCGTGGAAAAAAAATGACCCTACCGGTGATTCCATCCGGGTTCGCCTGCCGGTATGTCAGATGGAAACGCCATGGCTGTTGCGATGGACTGTGGCATCTTGCGCCAGCGGCATTGAAATTCCCTGTAGCCTTTGGCTTCATCCATTGTTCCGGGGGTCGGCAACCTTCCAAACCCCTCGAACATCCAGCAGATTTTCCTGTTGTTCCAATAGATGAGTGGCACGTTGCTCGCAGGGAGAATATCCGGACAATAATCAACCAGACGTAGGGGGTATCCCATGGCAGCTCGCGCAGCAGGTCAAACGGTCGGCGAGTTCATGTGCCGGCATCTGGAGGTTGTCGAGAGGACTGCGACGGTGCTCTCGGTGGCGGAGCGGATGCGGCGGTGCAAGGTCGGCTCCGTTCTCGTCGGAATACCGGGGGAGCCGGGGCAGGCCAGAACGGTGGAAGGCATCGTGACGGAAACGGATCTGGTGCGGCGGGTC
>MHEU01000054.1:1447-4833 GCA_001805245.1 Nitrospirae bacterium RIFCSPLOWO2_02_FULL_62_14
CTCGCGGTGGACCGCGTCATGACCGTGCCGCCGCTGACGGTCGGGGCGGAGCAGTCCGTGCTTGATGCGAACCAGTTGATGGAGCAGCACCGTGTGCGGCATCTCTGCGTCACGGAGAACGGGTTGATTGCGGGAGTGATTTCGGCGCGGGACCTCGAGCGGTATTTTCTGTCCCAGACCAGCGGTCCCGTCAGCGAACTGGACGACGTGCACCGCCCGCTCGGCGTGCTGATGCGGCGGCAGATCGAAACCATCGGCGAGCGCGAGACGATGCTGGAAGCCGCCCGGCGCATGGCGGAGCTGCACATCGGCGCCCTGATGGTGACCGGCGGAAGCGGGAAGGGGCCCCTCGGCATCGTCACCGAGAGCAATCTGGTCCGGGATGCCCTGCCCTACAGCCTCAACCCGCGCGACGTGCCGGTTTCGACGATCATGAACCAGCCGGTGATCACGATCGATATCAACCGTACCGTGCATGACGCGAACGATCTCATGGCCGAACGGGGCGTGCGCCACCTCGTCGTCACGGAGCACGGCACGATCGTCGGCATCCTCTCCGCCCGGGATCTGATCCGGATGATTTCGATCCGGGACCGGCCTCGGTTTTTGCAGGAAGGATCGAAAGGGGGCAAGGCATGAGCACGCGGCAGATGACGTTTGGAAGCATGGTGATCGTCCTCGGGCTCCTCGGATCGACGCCGGCTGCGGTCGCCGCGCCGGGCGATGCTGTCATGGGGAAGGCCGTGTATGAGCAGCGCTGCCTGGCATGCCATGGGCCGCAGGGGAAAGGGGACGGCCCGACCGGGAAAGTGCTCGTTCCCCCGGCGGCGGACTTCACCAGCGCGGCGAGCAAAAAGAAAACCGACGCCGAACTGCTGAAGACCATCGAAAACGGCAAGCCGTCCACGGCGATGGTGGCGTGGAAGGGCCTGCTGTCCGATCAGGATATTCAGAACGCGCTGGCCTATGTGAAAACGTTGCGGAAGTGATCACTGACGAAAGGGGTGTCCCATGACATGCAATGTGGGTGGAGCCGAGCGGGGGATTCGGATCGTGGTCGGGATTGTGCTGATTGCCGCGGGGGCGCTGGCCGGTCTGCCGGAAGCCGGGATGTATGCGGCCTATGTCGTCGGCGCGGTGGCGCTGGTGACGGGAGCCGTCGGCTATTGCCCGGCGTGGACGCTGCTGGGGATCAATACCTGTTCGACGCAGAACGTCAAGCGTTGAACGTGAAACGTCCCTCGACTGGACTCGGTCGTTCGACCCAGAGGCTCTCGACGGGGATCCTGAGCTTGTCGAAGGGTGAAGCATGGGGAAAGCGGGCGCTCATCGCCGGGGCGGCCGCGCCCCTGCTGATGCTGGTGTCCGCTTGCGCGACGGCGCATCCGGACAGTTCATTCCCCGCGCAAAAGGCCTTGCTCGGGAAAACCGAGTCCGAGGTGCTTGCCTGCGCGGGCGAGCCGAAAGAGAAATCCACGAGCGGCGATGAAACGAAACTGACCTACCATCGGGCGGCGCCGGTGTTCGAGGAGTCCTTCGCGATTTCGAAAACCAGCGTGCCCTGTCCCCGTCATGCCTGCGAGGCGATCGTCATTCTCAAGGGTGACCGCGTAAGCGAGGTCAGGTATAATCCCGTGCCGTATTCACTGGGCGGGTGCGAACATTGCGAGGAGATCTTTCGCAAATGCATGCCGTGACCATTCGATCCATGAGAGGCCATCATGAGCGGAGGTGACGAGCACAAAACGGAATTCGTGCCGGGGCTCTCGACGCCCATCGGCACGCGACGGACGTTTTTTCGCTGGGTGACCACGCTGGCGGCGGGGATGATCGGAATCGGCCTGGCTGTCCCGCTGATCGGGTATGTGATTTCGCCGGCGTTGAAACGCCGGGAGCAACAGTGGGTTGAGGTTGGCCGGCCGGGCGATTTGCCGGTGGGCATCCCGACGCAACTGGATTATGTCCAGACGGTGAGGGACGGCTGGATGGAAAACCGGCTGCACAAGGCCGTTTGGGCCATCAAACAACCCGAGGGGCAGGTCGTCGTCTTCTCGCCGATGTGTCCCCACCTCGGGTGCGGCTATCGCTGGGAAGACGGCGAGCACAAGTTCAAATGTCCCTGCCATGGCAGCGTGTACGATGTCGAGGGCAAGGTGCTCGCCGGGCCGGCGCCAAGGCGGCTGGATGTGCTCCCGTCGAAGATCGAGGACGGCAAGCTCTTCGTGATCTACAAGGAATTCAAGTCGGGATTGCGCGAGGCGGTGGAACTATAACCG
Organism: Nitrospirae bacterium RIFCSPLOWO2_02_FULL_62_14; assembly: GCA_001805245.1. Classification (GTDB taxonomy): domain Bacteria; phylum Nitrospirota; class Nitrospiria; order Nitrospirales; family Nitrospiraceae; genus 2-02-FULL-62-14. The sequence continues at coordinate 3,724 of MHEU01000054.1, forward strand.
TAAGACGTGAAACGTGAGACGTAAAACGAGGGACGTGAGAGGATGGAGAAGCCACATAAGAGACTGGATGCATGGAAACTGGCGGTTGAATTAGTGGTGAGCGTGTATCGTGCAACAGAGAAATTCCCCAGAGAAGAACGATTTGGTTTGACCAGTCAGATCCGCAGAGCGGCCGTCAGTATTCCGAGCAATATTGCCGAAGGAGCGGCTCGCAAGGGCAAGAAAGAATTTGTCCAGTTCCTTCATACGGCGCGGGGTTCGCTGAGTGAAATGGACACGCAACTCGATATTGCGAGAGAACTCGGAATCCTTGACCAAACGAACTGGAGCGACTTGAACGAGAAAATGGAGCGGGTCGACATGACGCTTGCAGGATTGCTCCGTTTTCAACGATCGTCTCACGTCTAACGTCTCCCATCTCACGAGGTGTTATGGCATCACGTCTGTATGACTGGCTCGACAGCCGGCTCAAGCTCAAAGCGGTCGAGCGCACGCTGCTCGACGAGCCGATTCCAGGCGGCGCGAGCTGGGTCTACGTCTTCGGATCGGCGACGCTCTTCCTGTTTATCCTCCAGGCGGTCACCGGCATGTTCCTGGCGATCTACTACGCGCCGACGCCGGACCACGCCTACGACAGCGTCCGGTTCATCGAAACGCAGGTGACCTTCGGCTGGTTCGTGCGCGGCCTCCATCACTGGGGCGCCTCGGGGATGGTGGTCGCGGTCGGCCTCCATATGCTGCAGGTCTTCATCTACGGCGCCTACAAGCCGCCGCGCGAGCTGATGTGGATGGTCGGGGTGGTGCTCTTCCTGATCGTCATGGGGTTCGCGTTCACCGGCTATCTGCTGCCGTGGGACCAGACCGCCTACTGGGCCACCCAGATCGGCATCAACATGACGGGCACGATCCCGCTCGTCGGAGACTTCCTGGTCAGGGTGATGCGCGCCGGAGAGACGCTGGGCGCCCTGACCCTGTCGCGGTTCTTTGCCGTCCACGTACTCTTCCTGCCGGCGCTGATCGTGATCGGAATCATGGTGCACCTGTTCATCCTGCGCCGGGTCGGCCCGGCGGGTCCCTGGGCCGGCGGGTTCGAGCGCCGCCAACGCGCCG
>MHEU01000054.1:4844-9297 GCA_001805245.1 Nitrospirae bacterium RIFCSPLOWO2_02_FULL_62_14
GCGCAAGCGGTGCCGGGACCCGTCGAGCGGCGCGTGCGGATCAGCGAAACCTTTTATCCCCGGCAAGTGTACATGGATGCCGTGGTCATGCTCGGCGTGTTCCTCGTCGTCGCGGCCATGGCCATCTTCGTTCCCCTGCCGCTCACCGACAAGGCCGATCCGTCCGACACGAGCTTTGTCCCCGTTCCCGAATGGTATTTCCTCTTTTATTACGAGCTGCTGAAGTACGTGCACGGGCCGCTCGAGCCGGTCGCGACGTGGATTCTACCGCTGCTCGTTGTCCTGGGCATGCTCTTCTGGCCGTTCATCGACCGCCGGAAGTCCCGGAGTCCGGCTTCCCGTCCCATCGCCATGACGCTGGGCGCGCTGTTTCTGGTGGTCGTCTTCACGCTGCTGGGCATTTCGGTCAAGAATCTCTACGCGGTCAAGCGGACCGACCCGGCCGTCGCGCACGGCAAGGCGATCGCGGCCCGCTTTGGCTGCACCGGCTGCCACCGCATTCACGGGGAGGGCGGCGCGGTGGGGCCGGACCTGTCGTTCGTCGGGGATGCGAGGCCGGAGCGCGAGTGGCACCTGCGTCACTTCCGGGACCCGCAATCGGTGTCGCCCGGCTCGATCATGCCCAAGCTGCCGCTGACCGAGCAGGAGCTCAACGACCTGACGAGCTACATGCTGAGCCTCAAGCGTCCGGCAGGGTAACAGCATGAACAGGCGGTGGCCGGCAGTCGCGTTCTGGAGCATGGCCGCGCTGTTCGCCGGCTGTGCGGCGGTCGAGACCGATGACCATGAACTGTCGTCGGCATCGCCGACGGCTGAAATCATTTTTGCTCCACTCGATCCGGACGCCATTCCGGCCACGGCGGAAGGCGGCCTCATCCGGTTCGGGCATCGCCTGGTGACCGACACCCGGAATCAGGCTCGCGCCTACGTCGGCAACGAACTGAACTGCGCGAACTGTCACCTGGATGCGGGACGCCGGCTCGGCGCTGCGCCGTTCGTCGGATTGACGATGCTGTACCCGGAGTATCGGGCGCGCAACAACAGGATGAACACCCTTGAGGATCGTCTGGACGATTGTTTTGAGCGAAGCATGAACGGCAGGCCGCTGCCGCGGGGCGGGCGTGAGCAACGGGCGCTGGTGGCGTACATCACCTGGCTTTCCCAGGGAGTGTCGAAAGAAGCCGCCCGTTCATGGCGCGGCTTTCACAGAATCGCATTGACTCACAGGCCCGATCCCCTGAAGGGCAAGGCGCTGTTTGCCGAACGTTGCTCCGGCTGCCATGGCGAAGACGGTCAGGGCATGGTCACCGGCCCGCCGGTGTGGGGACCTGGTTCGTACAATATCGCGGCCGGAATGGCGCGGGTGAGCCTGGCCGCCTCCTTCATCAAAGCCAGCATGCCGCTCGGGCAGGGAGGAACGCTGACCGATGACGAAGCCCACGACCTCGCAGCCTTCATCAACAGTCAGCCACGGCCCGACTTTGCGCGCAAGGCGGGAGACTGGCCGCAAGGCGGGAGACCGGCCGATGCGCCCTATTGAAGAAGGGGTAAAGGGGTAAGGGGTAACAGGGGTAGAGGGGTACAGGGGTAGAGGGGTAAGGGGTAACAGGGGTAAAGGGGTAAAGGGATAGAGGGGTAGAGGGAAGGATGGAGAAAGACGCAGAGGTGTGAGACATGCGCAAGCACACAGGCGTCGAGCCGGTGATGCCGTGGTGGGCCGGAGGGCTCGCGATCGGGGCGATTCTGACCGTGGCCACCGGCCTGGTCCAGCCGATCGGCGTTTCGACGCAGTACGTCGTGTTCGACGGGGTGTGGCTGCACGCGGTCGCGCCGGACCTTGCGGCGCGCAGCCCCTATCTGGCGCAGACGGCGGAAGGATGGACGCTGGCCACCTATGAATTCTTCTTCGTGCTCGGCATTCCGCTCGGCGGTTTTCTTGCGGCCCTGGCGACGAACCGGTTCAGCCCGCGACTCGTGCCGCGGGAATGGGCTGCGCGGTTCGGCCCTTCGCCGGGCAAGCGGCTGCTGTGGTCGTTTCTCGGCGGATTCATCCTGTTGTTCGGCGCGCGCTTCGGCGGGGGCTGCACGTCCGGCCACATGATCAGCGGGGTGTCGCAGCTGGCGGTCAGCTCGTTCCTGTTTTCCACGGCCCTGTTCATCAGCGCGATCGCGACTGCGAAGTGGATGTATCCTGACCGGGAGGCGAAGCGGTGAAACTCCTGCTCGGCCTGGTCCTGGGGGCTGCGTTCGGGGCCGTGCTGCAATTGTCCGGCGCCTCGAGCCATACGAAAATCGTCAATGCGCTGCGCTTGAAAGATTTGACGATCATCAAGCTCATCCTCATGGCCATCGGCGTCGGGATGCTCGGCGTGCACCTGCTCGACCTGCTGGGCCTGGCCAATATGAAGGTGAAAGAGCTGTACGTCCTCGGCATTCTGCTGGCGGGGGCGATTTTCGGCGTCGGCTTTGCCGTGAGCGGCTATTGCCCGGGAACGGCCCTGGCGGCGGCGGCCGAGGGGAAACCCGACGCCTGGATGACGATCGCGGGCGGTCTGGTTGGAGCGATGGTCTTCGCGTTCTTGTTTCCAGAACTGGAAGAACACCTGCTGGCGGTCGGCAGCTACGGGGCGGTGACGCTGCACGGAGAGCTGGGCATCGCCGGCATCTGGCTGGCGGCCCCGATGGGGGCGCTGTGCATCTGGCTGGCGCACCGCCTTCCCGGTGGAGCGGGAACGCCATGACCATGAAAGTGACATCCAGGAGAGGAACGATGTTCGATATCATCAGCGGCGCGCGCGTCCCGGCGGGACGCATCATGAACCGACCAGGTTACCGCCGCCCCTCCAGCACCACGACGCTGCGGGGCATCAGTTGATAGGTGTGGCCGGAAATCCGGACCTGCTCGGCCGGGCGCGTGACGTCCTGCGGAGAAGGCAGGCCGGTGTCCACCGCCCGGAACCAGGCGAGACCGTCCGGCGCGGGCAGATCAAAACTGCGGGTCTCGTTCGTCATGTTGAGCATGATGTGCAGCGGCTCTTCTCCTGCATGAGTCCCGCCCAGGGTCAGGGCGAGGATCCGGGCCTTCGGATCGTCCCACGGAGGCGCTCCGATCCGTTCCCCGTGCCACTGGACATCCGGCAATAGGTCGCCTGGACGCGTGATGCCGCCGAGAAAGCGGCGGTGGCGGAGGCTGGGGTGACGCCGGCGCAGGGCGATCATCTCCCGCACGAAGCGCAGCATCTCCTGGTTCTGTTCGGTCAGGCGCCAATCCAGCCACCCGAGCTCATTGTCCTGGCACCAGGCGTTATTGTTGCCCTGCTGGGAGCGCAGGACTTCATCGCCGGCCAGGAGCATGGGAATGCCCTGGCTCAGCAGGAGGATCGCGAGCAGGTTCTTCGACTGCCGCCGCCGCAGGACGAGGATCGCGGGGTCGTCCGGCTCTCCCTCCGTGCCGTAATTCCAACTGAAGTTCTCGTCGACTCCGTCCCGGTTGTCCTCCCGGTTGGCCTCGTTGTGCTTCCGGTTGTAGCTGACCAGATCCCAGAGGGTGAACCCGTCATGGCAGGTGACGAAGTTGACGGTGTTGATGGGCAGGCGCAACTTGGCCTGGTAGAGGTCGCTGCTTCCGGCCATGCGGGTGGCCACCTCGCCCGTCAGGCCGGGGTCCCCGCGTACGAACCGGCGCACGCTGTCCCGGTAGCGGCCGTTCCATTCGGCCCAGCGGTAGCCTGGAAAACTGCCGACCTGATAGAGCCCCGCCGCATCCCAGGCCTCGGCGATGATTTTGGTGCCGGCCAGCACGCCGGACAGCTCGATGCCCCAGAGCACCGCGGGGTCGGCGATGGCCTGCCCGTCCTCGCTTCGAGCCAGGGCGCTGGCCAGGTCGAACCGGAACCCGTCCACATGCATGTCGGTCACCCAATACTCCAGGCAGTCAATGATGAAGTCGGCCACGAAGGGATGGTTGGCATTCACCGTGTTGCCGCAGCCCGTGTAGTCCTTATAGGAGCGGCGGTCCGTTCGGTCCCTGTGATAGAAGATGTCGCTGACAAATCCCTTGAAGTTCAGGCAGGGCCCTGCGGCTCCCCCCTCCGCCGTGTGACTGAGCGCCACGTCCAGGATCACTCCGATGCCCGCCCGGTGGAAGGCCTTGACCATGTCGCGAAACTCGGTGCGATGCGTCCCCCGGTGGGGTGTCACGCAGTAGCCTGGATGAGGGGAAAAGAAGCTGTGGGTGCTGTACCCCCAGGAGTTCTTGAGGCCGTGGGCGACCAACTGGCGCGGCGTGTCCTGCTCGTCGAAGGCCATCACGGGCAGCAGCTCCACATGCGTGATGCCGAGGCTCCGGAGGTACGGGATCTTCTCGACGAGGCCGGAGAAAGTGCCCGGGTGCCTGACGCCGGAGGAGTGGTGGCGTGTGAACCCGCCCACGTGCAGCTCATAGACGATCATC
>MHEU01000054.1:9353-21404 GCA_001805245.1 Nitrospirae bacterium RIFCSPLOWO2_02_FULL_62_14
CGGTACCACGGCGCGAAGGGAACGGTGTGGCTGGGGCCCTTCGCTGATGTGACGCCAGCGGTCCCACAGGCAGGGGTTGACCGCGTGCGCCCAGGGGTCGAGCAACTCGTTCCGGGGATCGAAATGGATCCCGCTCCCTTCCATGTCGTGCGGACCGTCCAGGCGCCATGTGTAATGGGTTCCCGCGGGGAGGTTCTCCACCAGAACGTGCCAGATCAGGAAGGTGCGGTGGAGGCCGGGGTCCAGGCGGATGATCTGGAACGGGCGTTTGCTGCGGCAGTCCTCGTACAGCAACAGCTCCGCGCCGGTCGCGTGGCGGCTGAAGACGGAAAAATTGACGCCGTCGCGCCGCACGGTGGCGCCGGGCGGATAGCGGCGTCCCTGGTTCGTATGGTAGGGAGGGGCCATGCGGGTTCCGGCCTTATCCGCCGACGCCTCCGGCCAGGATACCGATCATGCTCTCTCCTTCTGTTCTTGCCGCGGACCGGATTTCTCCACGCGAATCTCAGGATGCAGGGACACGATATGCAGGAGCCTCGCGCGCTTGTCAATATTCTTTCCGGCCGTGAGCCTGTTTCCTCTGTTGCGTTTCGCACCAGTCCTGCCGCTTTGCCTGTTGCCTTTCTCGGCACAGGCTGTACCGGACTCATAGACTCTTTGCAAGCTGCTGTTTCAGCGAACAATTTGAGATGAGGTCTCTGCGCGCGCGGCACGATCCTCGCAACGTATCTAGGGAGGACGCCGGCGGGGGTCGCGAATCCTTTTCTGCAGGCGATCCTCTCAGGGGTAGGTGGTGGATTGAACCAAGGGAGGCAGCCATGACTTGTAATGTTGGCGGAACGGAACGGGGGATTCGGATCGTGATCGGGATTGCGTTGATTGCCGCAGGCGCGCTGGCCGGCCTTCCGGAAGCGGGCATGTACGTGGCCTATGTCGTCGGCGCCGTGGCGCTGGTGACCGGCGCGATCGGCTATTGTCCGGCGTGGACGCTGTTGGGAATCAACACCTGTCCGGCAAAGCCTGCCGGCAAGCCGTAACGCGGACATGGGCCGGCTCCTGGCGATAAGGAGCGTAAACTGCCTGCCATGAACATGACGGTCGCGTATAAAGGCGGCTCGAGATTCGACATCACCAGCGGGTCGCACACGGTTGTGGCCGATCAGCCGGTGGAGGATGGCGGGCAGGATGCCGGCATGAGCCCGGTTGAACTGTTCGTCGGCTCCCTGGCCTCCTGCATCGGCTACTTCGTCGGGCGCTATTGCGCGAGGCACAAGATTGCCTGCGAGGGCTTCACGGTCGACGCGGAATGGTCCTACGCCGAGCAGCCGCACCGGGTCGGGTCCCTGTCCATGCGCATCAACCTGCCGGCACAATTGACGCCCGACCAGCGGGAACGTCTGCTCAAAGTAGCCCATGGCTGCACCGTGCACCAGTCCATTGCGGTTCCGCCGGCCATTCGGATCGATCTCCGGGAGGGGGGCGTGAGGGCGTGATGCCGTGAAAGCGTGAATCCTTTTCCTGCGACCAGGCTCTGACAACCGGGGAACGGATTTTACCAGGAGGATCCCAATGCAGCGAGGCATCTTTCCAGCGGTCAGGGGGCTTGGCGTGTACGTCGCGGCCGCGGCTGTGCTGTTCGTGGGGCTGTTGTCGTCCCAGCAGCTTCGCGCCGGCGACCAGTCGCGGGCGAAGGAGCTCATCAAGAATTCCTGCGCCTCCTGCCACCGGTTCGAGGGCAAACCGGACTCCCGGTTCAAATTGAGAGCGCCGGATCTCATGTGGGCGGGGAGCAAGTACCAGCGGTCCTGGCTGATCGGGTGGCTGACCGGGAAAGAGGCGCCGCTGTACGCCAAGGGCTATCGCTGGGACCTGTCCCAGGAGGAGACGAAACATCCGGTTGTCTCGGAATCCGACGCCAGCTCGCTGGCGGACTATTTCGACAAACATTACAAGGACCGCCGCGTGAAGGTCGGCGCGTTCGACGTCTCGAAGGTGACGGCCATGGAGGTGGAGTTCGGGCGCGGGGCCTACAAGGCCCATGCCTGCATCGGCTGCCACGTCATCGAAGAGAACGGCAAAATCGTCGGCGGACCGCAGAGCGCGTCGCTGGTGGAGTCCGGGCGCCGGTACAACATGGACTGGCTCTTCCGCTTTGGACAGAATCCGCAGGATTTCAATCCGCACAGCGGGGAGTTTCTGGCGGATGCCACCGAGCCGCAACTGCGCGCCGTCATCGGATTCCTGGCCGTGCAGGGCGTGAAGGACTTCAAGTATTACGAGCCCTGGACGAGCAAGGAATTTCAGAATGCGAGCGTGGATCGCGGCAAGTTGATCTACAAGGAATATTGTTCGCAATGCCACGGCGCGACCGGCAAGGGCGACGGCCCCGCCGCTTCCGGCCTGGAGCCCAAGCCGGCGGTGCACGCCAACATGGCCTTCGACAAGCTGCCGATGGAGTATCTCTACAATGTGGTGAACCATGGCGGGCGCGCGGTCGGGAAATCCACCAGCATGCCCTATTGGAACCTCACGATCGGCCAGCAGGGCGTCGCGGACGTGATCGCCTACTTAAAGGCGACATTCAAAGGCGGAGCCGCCGAGGCGGCCGCCGCCGCGCCGGCGACGGGCGGGCCTTCCGGCGTCTGTCCGCAGCCGCGCAAGACGCAGCAGGCACCCGACGAGTTTCTTGCGAAAAACAATCCACTGCCTGCGTCCGCCGAGCATGTGCAGGCCGGAAAAAAACTGTTCATGGAGACGGCCAAGCCGCTGGCCTGCATGAATTGCCACGGTACGAAGGGAGACGGCAACGGGCCGGCCGCAATGGGGCTGATGCCGCCGCCGCGCAACTTCACGTGCGGGGCCACGATGAAGGACCTTCCGGACGGGCAACTGTTCTGGGTCATCAAGAACGGGTCGCCCGGCACCGGCATGATGCCCTTCTCGGGGCTCCCGGACGACGAGGTCTGGCAGCTCATCCACTATCTGCGAACTCTGGCGAAGTGATGGGACGCGACGGCCGGGACGGGTTTGTTTCACGCCGGCGGTTCATCGAACTGGCCGCCGGCGGGTTGGCCTGCGCGGCCGCGGGGCTTTCCATATTCCGGGACTCCGGTGAGGCGGAGGCGGCCGAGAAGCTGATCACGAAAGTCAGCCGCCCCTACGATGCGGAGACGCCGGTCGAGGCCTTCGCGTCGTGGATCACGCCGAACGACCGGTTTTTCGTGCGCAGCCATTTCGGGCCGCCTCCCTCAGACCGGATCGATCCGGCGTCCTGGCGGCTCAGCGTCAAGGGGCTGGTCGCGCGCGAACTCAGCCTGAGCCTGTCCGATCTCTCGCGTTTCGAGGAAGTGAACGTCACCGCGGTCGTGCAGTGCAGCGGCAACGGCCGCGCGTTCTACCGGCCGCGCGCCGGAGGGGTCCAATGGCGAAAGGGAGCCGTGGGCAACGCGCGCTGGACGGGCGTGCAGCTGCGCGATGTGCTCGCGAAAGCCGGCGTCCAGGCGAAGGCAAAGCACCTTCACCTGCTCGGCGCGGACCGGCCGGTCCTGCCCAGCACGCCGTTATTCCACCGGAGCATTCCCCTCGAGAAGGCCCTGCACCCCGATACGATCCTGGCCTACCAGATGAACGGAGAGCCGCTCCCGCTTCTGCACGGCGCGCCGTTGCGGCTCATTGCGCCGGGCTGGATGGCGGATGCCTGCGTGAAATGGCTCACCGACCTGACGCTTGGCGAGACGGAAGCGCCCGGCTATTACATGCAGACGGCCTATCGGTATCCGGCCCGGCCTGTCCAGCCCGGTGAGCAGATAAAACCCGCCGACCTGCGGCCTGTCGAAGCGATGATCGTGAAGTCACTCATCACGAGTCCTCATGACGGCGGCACGGCGAACGGCGAGATCGTGGTGCAGGGGGTTGCGTGGACGGGGGAGGGGCGGATCGTCTCGGTGGAGCTGTCGGCCGACGAGGGACGGACCTGGTCCAAGGCCAAGTTGACGGGGGACGATGTCCCCTACGCCTGGCGGACGTGGGAACATGCCTGGCGCGCGCCGCGGCCCGGATCGTATGGGCTGCTGTGCCGAGCGACGGACGATCGAGGGCACACGCAACCGGAACGGTCACCGTGGAATCCCAGCGGATTCCTCTGGAACGGGTGGGATCGTATCACCGTGGATGTGACAGCATGAGACGGGGACAGACACCGTGGAGAAAGGTGTCAGTCCCCGTTCGACCCTTCGACAGGCTCAGGGTCGTCCCGAGTGGAACCGAGGGACGAACAGGGACAGGCACCGGCCTTCGGCCGAAGCCAGTCCCTTGGACGCCTGTCCCTGCCCTGTTCTGCTTGCTTATGATCTGCGGCTGTTCCGTCGGCGCACCGTCCAGTACGGCGACCAATGAGCCGCCCGCAAGTGCGAATCTTCGTGCCGAAGGCCTGTTGTTATCCCGCTGCGCCGTCTGCCACAGCACCGACCTGGTCACGCAACAGCGGCTCGATCGTGGCCGTTGGGAGGCGACGATCGACAAAATGGCTCACTGGGGCGCCGAAGTATCGAAGGAAGAAGCGGTGATGCTGGCTGATTATTTGTCCGCCCGCTACCATCCCGACGTGCCGGATCAGGAACCGGCCCATGAGCCGGAGCATGCGGCGGAACCCTTGCGTGTGGAAACACCTGCGGCAGCCGGCCGTCCTCCCGGCGAGACCGCTCACGGCGAAGTCGTCTATGCGCACAATTGCCAGGCCTGCCACGGCAGCGGCGCGATCGGCGGCGTCGGTCCCAAGCTGTCCGGTAATCCGATTCTTGGCGACGAGGACCGTTTCTGGGAGACGGTGCTGCACGGCCGCGGCGCGATGCCGGCATGGGAAGCCGCGCTTAATGCGCAGGAGATTGCGGATGTCCGGGCCTGGTTGGGCAGTCTAAAGTAATCCGACGCAGAGGGAGGAGGCGGGACTCATGGCGACCTTGATCATTTCCGGCAGCAGGGGAACGGACGATCCGACGATGGCCACCCTCCCGTTCATGGCCGCGAAAACAGCGAAGGAACAGGGACATGACGTCGTCGTGTGGCTGTGGAACGAGTCGGTCACGCTGGCGCGAAAAGGCACGGCTGATCATGTGACGGGCGTCAATTTGACGCCGCTCAAGGACCTGTTAACGGCGGTGCAGAAAGCCGGCATTCCCATTTGGGTCTGCGGCGCCTGCGCGGTGGCACGTCAGATCGGAGCTGGCGACTTGATCGCCGGTGCAATGATCAAAGGGATGCCGGACTACATCAACGCAATCACACAGAGGGATAAAAGTGTCGTCTTTTAAAATTGACGACATGTTGCCGTGGCTGATTGTCATGGCAGTCGTGCTCGGTGTGACAATCCCGGTGCTGGCCGCCGAACGCCATCCCATGCCGCCGCGCGTGCCGGACGACAAGCTGGCGGAGGCGCGTGCCCTGACGAGCCCGCTGCCTGACTCGCCTGACGTGACTGAAAAGGGGAAAGTCCTCTACGAGGGCAAGGGCGGATGCGTCAATTGCCACGGCAAAGAAGGCCGCGGCGACGGACCGGTGGCGGGCGAATTGAATCCGTCTCCACGAAATTTTCATCATCACGGTTTCTGGCGGCATCGCACCGAGGGAGAAATTTTTTGGGTGATCAAAAATGGATCACCGGGCACGGCGATGATCGGGTTCAACGGTCAATTGACGGATGAGGAAATCTGGACGGTCATGCGCTACCTGCGCACTTTTTCCGGAGGCCACGGCCCTCGAGGCGGCGGTCGTCGAGGACCCATGGGCGGCGGAGACGAATGTTGCGCTCAGCAAGAGCAGACGCCCTGATCTCCAAATCTGAGTTGTAGCCTTCCGCTACAGCGTTACCGGTCAGTCTGTAGCAAGGCTCCCCCCTGGGGAGAGCGGCCATAAGAGCGTATAGCTGATGGCGTGTGGCCGGGGAAAAAACCATTTGGCTCCAAGCCATTAGCCATATGCCATATGCTCTTGCTGCTCTTCCTTGTGGTACCGCCTTTGCTTGGTCTTCTTCTAAAGTAGGACTGATCTATATGGTGAGCATCAGGTTCCACGGGCGAGGAGGGCAGGGGGCGAAGACCGCCAGCCGGATCGCCGGCACCGCTGCGTTCCTGGAAGGGTTCACCGCGCAGGACTCGCCGCTCTACGGAGCGGAACGGCGGGGCGCGCCGGTGTCGGCGTCCACGCGCATCGATCGCAAGCCGATCCGCGAGCGGGGCGTCATCGCGCGCCCCGACCTGGTCATGATCGCCGATGCCTCGCTCATTCCGGATCCCTCCGCCCGCGTGCTGGAGGGAGTGGACGAACGGACGGTGGTGTTCGTCAATTCTCCGCTTGCGGCCGATCAGGCGCGCGCCCAATTTTCCATTCCCGGCCGCGTGACGACATTGGATCTCACCGGGATCGCGCTGGAACATTTCGGCAAGCGGGGCGCCATCAGCGCCCTCCTCGGCGCGGTGGCGGGACGGCTCGCTGGACTCCGCCAGGGATCAATTCGCGAGGCGATCGCACGGGAGCTGACGGATCTCGGGCTGGCCCCCCCGGTGATCGAGCGCAATCAAACCGTGGCCGCCCGGTGCTTTGAGGCGGTTCAGCCGGTGGAGTTGGACGTAGGCGCACGGCAAGCCATGGCCGTGGCGCAGCTTCGAGCGCCGACATATGAACCCCCGACGAAAGGAACCGCCGGCATTACGGCGGGTCCCAATTCAGCGATCCGGTCAATGAGCGGATGGCGGACGTTTCGGCCCGTTCTGAATCCAGAATTATGCAATGGGTGCTGGCTCTGCTTTGCCAATTGTCCGGAGGGCGCGATCACGATCAAGCCGGACGGGAAGCCGGCGATCTATTACCCGCACTGCAAGGGGTGTCTCGACTGCGTCGAAGTCTGCCCGACCGATGCCATGACGGTCGAGCGGGAAACGGAAGCGGCGAATAACACGTGAAACGCGGAACGGGTTTTTCTGGTTTATATGGTTTGTTTTGTTGTTCCGGAAAAACCAGACAAACCACACAAACCAAACAAACCAGATGAACAAGATGAACCAGACAAGCCAGATGATGACCGGCAATCTCGCCGCCGCCTGGGGGGCTCGTCTGGCCGATGTGGACTATATCCCCGGCTTTCCGATCACTCCGCAAACGGAAATCGTCGAAACGCTGTCCAAATGGTGCGACAGCGGAGAGGTCAACGCCCGCTTCGTCACCCTGGACTCGGAACACTCGATGATGACTGCGGCAGGCGCCGCCGCGGCGACGGGCGCCCGCGTGTTCACGGCGACGTCGAGCCAGGGACTCCTCCATGCCTTCGAGGTCCTGTATACCGTGGCCGGCTGGCGGGTCCCCTTCGTGCTGGTAAACGTCTCGCGTGCGCTGGCCTCTCCGATCACGCTGGAACCGGATCACAACGACGTGCTGGCGGCGAGAGATTCCGGGTTTCTGCAAATCCACGCCGAAACCTGCCAAGAAGTGCTGGATTCCATACTCATGGCCTATCGCATCGCGGAGGATCCGCGTGTCTGCCTGCCGGCCATGGTCAATCTCGACGGGTTCTACTTGTCCTTCACCCGCGAGCCGGTGATCGTCCCCGACCCGCAGGCGGTGAAAACGTTCCTGCCGCCGTTCCGGCCGGCTCATCTGGGGTTCAAGGGATCGGCTCCCCGCGCGCTCGGCCCGGCGGTTTTCGGCGGGTCCGTCTACAGTTACTTCCGGCATCAAATGCATCTGGCGGCGATGAACGGACTTCAAGTACATGAAGAAGCCGCCGTTGAATTCGAACGGCTCTTCGGCCGTCGGTATGGCCTGGTCGAGGCATACAAGCTCGACGATGCTGAGGATGTATTGGTCATGACGAACGCTTTTGCGAGCAAGGGGAAGGCGGCGGTCGATGCGGCCAGGGCGGAGGGCAAACGGGTGGGCCTGCTCCGGCTCCGCGTGATCCGCCCGTGGCCGGCCGAGGCCATCCGCCAGGCGCTGCAGGGCCGCCGGGCCGTGGCAGTGCTGGATCAGAACCTGGCTCCGGGGCAGGGCGGCATCCTGTATCAGGAGATTGCCGCCTGTCTCTATCACGGAGCCCAGCGGCCGCGGGCGCTCTGTTCGTTTATCGGAGGTCTGGGTGGCAAGAACATCTCGGAAGGCGAATTCCGTTCAGTCTTCGAGCAGACGGCGGAGGCCGGGGCCCGCGGGACCGGCATCGGGCCGGTATTGCTCTACACGGAAGGCGAACATCGCGAGATGGAGCAATTGCAGTATCTCGCGCACGATCTCAAGACAGGCAAGTGAGAGCGGCATGACCTGGGAACCGCACATCTTCAAGGAGCTGCATCAGATCCCCCGCGAGGAACACGTCTTCCCGGGGACGCCGCTCTGCGCCGGGTGCGGCGGATTGGAATCCCTGCGGCTGGCGTCAAAGGTGCTCGGCAGCCGCGTCGTCTACATCAACGCCGCCGGGTGCTTTACCAACCTGGCTTCCTTCCCGTTCACTCCGCTCGACGCCTCCTGGCTGTATACGACAATGGGATCGGCGCCGGCCGGCGCGCAGGGCGTGCGTGACGCCCTCGACGTGTTGATCGCCAAGGGGCGGCTGCCGAAGGACGAGGATGTAAAAGTCGTCGTGCTGGCCGGCGACGGCTCCACCTACGACATGGCCCTCTCGTCGACCTCCGGGGCCATCACCAGAAAGCTCGATTTCTACTACTTCTGTTACGACAACGAAGCCTACGGCAACACCGGGGTCCAGTTGAGTCCATCCACGCCCTACGGCGCGCGCACGACCACGTCGCCCTGCAGCGTGCAACACCCGGCCGGCTCGACCCAGGAGAAGAAGGACATCTTTGAAATCTGGCGGGCGCACAGGCCTCCGTACATGGCGACCGTATCGCCGCGCTTTCCGCTCGATCTCGAAGAGAAGTTTGCGCGCGCTGCGGATTATCCTGGCCCCAAACTCTTCCTGGCCTTCGCGGCCTGCCCGACCGGCTGGCTGTTCGATCCGGCCTATACGCCGGACGTGGCGAGGCTGGCCGTGGAGTGCGGCATCTGGCCGCTCAAGGAAGCGATCAACGGCGAAGTGACCCATACCTATGTGCCGAAGCGCAGGCCGGTCGAAGAGTATCTCAAGCTGCAGGGCCGGTTCCGGCACTTGTTCGAACCGGCGAGGCAGGAGGAGGCGATCAAGCATATTCAGGATCGGGTCGATTCTTATTGGGAGAAGGTGAAGGCATGAACAAGACCGGCTGTGTGTTGATGCTGGCTCTGGCGGGACCGGTTCTCTGGTCCGGGTGCGCGGATCGGCAGAAGCTTCCTGAGCCCCCTCCATTGATGGGGGAGGTGCCCGATACGCGGACACCCGTTCATCTGCCGCAGGAGGCCGACCGGGCGCATCGCGAGGTCATGATGCAGCATCTTGAAACAGTCCAGGTGCTCGTGGGGGCACTGGCGGACGAGGACTTCACGCTGGCCAAGGGGGTGATGGAAGCCCATGTAGGATTTTTCGCGCGCCGGCATGTCATCACGAGACAGAAAATGGAAGCCATCCCTCCCGCCTATCAGACCCTCGCCTTGGCGCACGTGCAGGCGGGGAAGGAATTGGCCGCGATCATACCGACCAGGGACATGAAGCAGATCCTGCCCCGCTTGAACGGGATGCTCAAGACCTGCATGGCCTGCCATCTGGAATACAAAGTGGGAGAGCCCGCCTCCCGCTGATTCGCGGGAGCGTCAGCCGACTTTCACCCGCGCGTCCGCAACGAGGCATCCCTGCCCGGGCGGCAGGGCGAAAACGGGATTCAGGTCCAGCTCCGCGATCTCCGGAGCCGCTTCGACCAGCCGGGAGATGCGCAGCAGCACGTTTTCGATCGCTTGCAGATCGGCCGGCTGCCGGCCGCGATAGCCTTCCAGCAACCGATAGCCTTTGATCTCCTTCACCAATTCTGTTGCGTCGCGGTCGGTCAGCGGCGCGAGGCGGAACCGCACGTCGCCGAGCACTTCGACGTGAATCCCGCCGAGTCCGAACGCGATCAGCGGCCCGAACAGAGGATCCCGCGTCGCGCCGATCATGGTCTCGACTCCTTCGGTGATCATCGGCTGCACCAGCACGCCGTCCATGTCGTCGAGTGTTCCGTCCTTCTTCATCCGATCGCGTATCTCCTCGAAGACCTGCCGTACCTGGCGCTCGTCCATGAGGTTGAGACGGACGCCTCCGACATCGCTTTTGTGGACGAGCCGGCGCGAGGCGAGCTTGACGGCAACCGGATATCCGATTGTACCGGCCGCTGCGGCGGCGTTCTCCCCGGTCGTGGCAACCTGTCCTTCAGCGAGAGGCACATGCATGGCTGCGAGAACGCCACGGGTTTCGTCGGCGGCAAGCCATCCCGGCCCGCGTTCCGAAAGGGCCTTGCCGCAGAGGGCCCTCGCAGCCGCCAGGTCGATATCGGGAAAATCCGGAGCCCGTCCGGCCTCACGGCGCCGCCAGGTTTCATACGCGGCCGCGCGGCTGAGGACCCGTGCGGCCATCTCGGGAAGCGGATAGGCTGGAATGGTTTCTCCATCGATGGTAAACGTCCGATCCCTGTCTCCCTCCGCCATCCAGCAGATGTAGACGGGTTTCTCCCGTCCAGCCGCCCGTCGCGCGTTGCGAATGCCCTGCTCGATCCCGGCTGCAACGGGGCCGTTGTCCTTTGCCCTGACCGACACGTGCAAGACGATGAGGGCATCGACGACGTCGGCCGTCAGCAGCGTTTCAACGGCCCGCGCATGCTGATCCTGCGTGGCAAAGCCGATCACGTCGACAGGATTGCCCAGCGCGGCCATGGGAGGAAGAAAAGACGCGAGCGTGGACATGGTCCGCGCGGAGAGATCCGGCACGGTGAGTCCTTCCGCGGCGCACCGGTCGGCGCAGAGGACGCCCGGGCCGCCCGAATTGGTGAGGATGCCGGCCCTGCGGCCGGCCGGGAGCGGCTGATTCGAGAGGCCGGAGGCCAGGGCCAGCAGTTCGTCGAGCGTCTCCGCGCGGACGATCCCGCACTGGCTGAAGAGGGCGTCCACGGCGGCGTTGTCGTTTGCCATTGCCGCCGTGTGGGAGCCGGCAGCCCGCTGCCCGGTGCGCGTTCGGCCCGCCTTCAGCGCCACGATCGGCTTGCGGCGGCCGACCCGTTCGGCGATCAGCCGGAATCGGCGCGGCTCCACGATGGTTTCCAGATAGAGCACGATCACGCCGGTGGCCGGGTCCTGTTCCCAGTATTCCAGAAGATCGATGACGGACACGTCCGCATGGTTGCCGACGCTGACGAAGGCGGAGAGGCCGAGATTCAGCCGGTGAGCGGCGCCCACCATGGCCAGCCCGAGCCCGCCGCTTTCGGAGGCGATGGCGACACGGCCCGGGGGAGGAAATGCCGGCGTATAGCTCGCGTTGAGGCGGACGGAAGGATCGGTATTCATCAGCCCGAAGCAGTTCGGCCCGATCAGGCGGATGCCATGGCGGCGGACTTTCTCGCGCAGGCGCGCTTCCAGCGAGGCGCCCCCCTCGCCGGTCTCGGCAAATCCCGCCGTGATCAGGATCGCGGCCGGAACCCGCTTCGCGGCGCAGTCGTCGATGATGGACAGGACGGTGCTGGAAGGAACGGCAATCACGGCCAGATCGACGGGGCCGGGGATGGCGGACAGGGACGGCGCGGCGCGCAGCCCCGCGATCTCGCCGGCGTTCGGATTGACCGGAATGATCGTTCCCGCGAACCGGCTCCCTTGCAGGGACTCGATCAGCCGGTAGCCGATGCTGAGGGGATCGCGCGACGCGCCGACGACCGCGACGGACTGCGGACGGAAGAAAGGCAGCAGGGACGATGTGGATGCCGCCCGTTCGCCTGCGTCAGCGGGGGCGTCGTCCGGCGTCATGGTCGGTTGAAATGTCAATGCGGTTTGTTTCGTTTGTTTGGTTCTTCCGGTACCGGATCACAAAATACACGAGACAAACGAAATCAACCAGACAAACCGGATAAACCGTGCGCCTAGCGCACGACCAGCACGGAGCAGGCCGCGCGATGGGAC
>MHEU01000054.1:21418-24086 GCA_001805245.1 Nitrospirae bacterium RIFCSPLOWO2_02_FULL_62_14
GATGATGTCGGCCGGGTGGCCCTGAAATACCTGATGGCTCGCGCGATAGCGCGTCCCGTCCAGGCTTTGCGCCATGTTGCGGGCGAGATCCTTCGCAAAGGTCGTGGCGGTCTCGTCCCAGAGCGGGAAGTAGGGGAATGCCACGGGGTCGCCGGCATAGGGGGTCGGGACGACGCTGATGACGGCGAGGTCGACCGGCGTGATGAAGGGATGGGTGTGCAGCCAGTCTCTGAGTCTCGTCGAATCCTCTGGCCCTTCCACGGCCACGAGCACCTTGCGCAGAGTCTTCAGCGGCCGCTTGGCGATCAGCGTCGAGCAGGACACATGCTGCAGGATCCGGTGCGACACGCTGCCCAGCGTCAACTCCGCCATGCGCCCGCGCCCGCGGCTTCCGACGGCGACAAGGTCGGGGGCCGCCGCCTTGACGGCATCGAGCACGACCTGTGCCGGACGTCCGAGTTCGCAGATCCGTTTGACGGAAGTCAACTGCGACGGCACCATCTTCGCGGTCTGGTCCATGAGCTGCCGCCCGGCGTCCAGCATACCCTTCCGGAAGTCGTCATAGCCCTGGAGGTTCATGGCCTGGGCCATGACCGGACTTTCCAGAATCCCCAGATCCACGGCATGCACGAGCGTCAACTCTTTCGGCTCGTACAGCTTGCAGACCTCCTGGACGGCGTTGAAGGCCGGTTCCGACCAGTCGACCGCGACGACGATGCGCATGGTTCACAACTCCTGTGTGATGAATGCAACCACGCGAGACTCGCGCGACGGGCAGGATTGCGAGACGCGCAGGACCCGCCTTCCCAGCTTCTCGCGCCTTTCCCGCATGTCACGCCGGTCTCGTGGAACAGTGTTCCTGTTCATACGTTCAGAACAGCGGATGCGGCGCGGTGCCGAACGGGAGCACCGCCTGGACATCCCCCAGGTTGCCGCGAATCTTCCAGGTCCCGTCTTCCCTGACCATGAAGTGAACTTCGCCGTACCAGCTGTCGATCGGCACGCGAAGGTTGCTGATCTTGGAGACCGCCCGCACGCCCCCTGAGCAGGTGATTTCGACGGCGTCGCCCGGTCCCACCGACACGATCCGGCTGAAAAGGTGGGTGCTTTCGATTTCCTTATAGTTGTCGAACAGGTCCATCCAGACTTTCCGGATGTCCGATTTTTTCAGGCCATGATAGTTGTACTGCTTTGAGTACACGGCCATCACGCTCTCGATGTCCCGGTTTTTGACCGCCTGATCCGCCCGTTCGAATACCGCCAGAATCTCTTTCACGGTTTTGTCGCTGGCTTCCGCCTGCGTGCCGGGAAGCAGGAGGGTCTCGGCCAAGGCCGGGGGGACCGCGTCCGGCGCGCACACGAGCGCAACTGTGATGAGGCCGACTGCGATTGCCGGCCGCCGTCGCATCATCGGGCAACTCCTTTCGTCATGCCGCAGGGATGTCCAGCAGGTACAGCTCGCCGGTCATTTTCGGATGCAGGTCGCAGTGGAACGAATATTTCCCCGTCCGTTCCGGCACGAAGCGGACCACGAGGGTCTTGCCCGGATCCACATAAAATCCTTCCACGCCCTTGCCGTAGGCGGCGATGCCTTCACCCTCTCCCTGGACCATCATGTGCATCAGCATCGGGGAGGCGAATCCGTGCCGGACGATGTCCTGATTGCGCAGGATGATAATCGTCGGCTGGTGCAGGCGGATCGGCGCGGGCTGGGTCAGCTGGAACTCGTAGTTCCGGATCACGATTTCAACCCGCTGTTCCTGGGCGACCGCCGGGCCGGCAGCCGCAGTCTCCAGGGGGGACGCCGTCGTCCAGGGAATCAACAGGCCTCCGATGAGCACGGCTGCACATACCGCCAGGGAATGATGTTTCATGCGTTCCTCCATACCAAGCTTCGCTTGAGCCGCTCGCTCATCATTGTTAGCTCCTTACAGGCCCACAAGCATCCGGTGGGCATTGATGGCTTTGAGGGTGCGGGCCAGATCCTCGCACGAGATGGCGGGGGCGTGCCTCCCCGTTGCGTCACCGGCGTGCAACACGATGTCGTTCAAGGAGAGGATTCCGGCAAGCCTGCCGGCGTCGTCAACGACGGGAAGCCGCCGGACCTGGTGTTTCGCCATCGTGTCCATGGCGTCGTGGATGTCGTCTCCGGGCGCACAGGCATGGACCTGGCCGGTAATGGTTTCGAAGACGGTGATCTCCGACGAATGGCGGTTTTTCGTGGCCGCGGCCATGCAGATGTCGCGGTCGGTGATCATGCCGACCACCGTCCCATGGTAATTGACCACCGGCAGCGCGCCGCAATCGCTGTCCCACATCATCATCGCGGCCGTGGCGAGATTGGTCTCCGGCCCGCAGGACTGCACGGGGCTGATCATGATGTCTTTGACTTTCATAGAGCCTCTCTTTCCCGGCCTGGCTTGAGTCAATGATGTCGCGCTCATTTCAAGCGGAGCAGGTTGTTCTCGACCTTGGTGGTGGCGATCAGCTTTTCGAGGCTCTCCGCGATCGTCTCGCTGAGCAGGGCCTGCGCATCCTCCTCCTCGAACCAGAACACGCCCTGGGATCCCGCGCCGCTCAGCGTCATCCGGACCTTGCTGCCGTCGGCGGCATTGACCGCCTCCAAGGCAATCTTGGTCGCCGAGGTAATGTCGGTGGAGCCGAACGA
>MHEU01000055.1:0-30891 GCA_001805245.1 Nitrospirae bacterium RIFCSPLOWO2_02_FULL_62_14
ACCATCGGTCTGTCACGTCTGGGTTGCCTGAAGACATATCGTGAACCAACACCGAACTAAGATACAAGGCACCGTCGAGGACGACGGAGCCTGTCCCCAAACAGTACGTAGACCGACCGAGCGGCGAGCCCGCCCGCTTGGCCGCCAGAAGCCCGCGGCCAAGCTTGTCGTAGCAGCGAATCCACGTTTGCAGCAGAAGCGTTCATGTATAATGCGGGCTTAGTTGTGAAAACAACACATTTGGTAGGGGTTTTGCTACAGATTAGCCTCGCCAGAATAATAAATAATACAATAAATTCAAGTAGTTATATATGGCACTGGTCTTGCTAAAAGTATCGTAGGTATGAAAACTTTTTCCAATATAAAATTCGTCCTGTTTGCGCTGGGGCTCGTGACGCTTCTGGAAGGTTGCCAGGGCGCACCGCACATGAATCCCACGGTGCCGATGGATAACACGGCCTTCATGAGCGCGTTAGACATCTACCGTCACTGCCAGGTCGGCACGGACGTGGACATTATGCGCGCTGAAGTGCTGCAACTCACCCGCGCAGCGTCGGCCCAGGAGTCGGCGAATAATCCTCCCCTCCCCCTGCCGGACTTTGTGAAGCGCATGATGGCGAAGCCGGCTTCGAGGCTCGCAGCCGACCCGCAGGCGATGGCAGCAGCCTGCGCCCTTTCCACCGGACAGGCGGCATTGCGGGCCGAACGGATGACGCTGGCCACCGAGATGTTCCAGACCGTGCTCAAGAACCATTCACAACCGGAGTACGCCTATTACGCGGACCAGGCCAGAATCGGCCTGAACCGGGTGAAACACGCAGTCCAATTCGCGGGGTACCCTGACAGCGCGCCGGCAGTGGTGACAATTTCCACCCCCGCACCACGCACCAGCGCGCCGGTTTTCCTCGAAGACTAGCCCGCATTATCCACGAGCGTTTCTGCTGCAATCACGGATTCGCGGCTGCGACAAGCTTGGCTGCGGATAGTCCAGCACCCAAGCGGGCGGGCTCGCCGCTTGTCCCCTCGACGTACTGTTTCAAGTACGCCTCGGGTTCTCGCAGCTCCACGCGCCCGTCTCGCCACGCGACTGCGTGATTTCGCGACGAACCGCCATGGATAATGCGGGCTACCCCTTCGATCGTTTCGGCATCTCCGCCGTGCGCCTGTAGAGCGCCACGTAGGCCTCCGCCGACCTGGCCCAGGAAACATCGGTCTCCATTCCCGCCTTCATCAGCCCCGTCCATTCGGTGCGATCCGCGTACACACGCAACGCCAATAAAATTGTGGTGAGCAACGCTTCCGGCGTGGCTTCATTGAAGGCAAACCCCGTCGCCAGTCCATTGGCCGCTGTCCGGGGCGTATAGGCCACCACCGTGTCCGCCAGGCCGCCCGTCTTCCGCACGATCGGCACCGTGCCATAGCGCAGGCTGTAGAGCTGGCTCAGGCCGCAGGGTTCATACCGGGACGGCATGAGGAACAGGTCCGCCCCCGCTTCGATGGCATGCGCCAGTGCGTCGTCGAACCCGATGCGCACCCCGATCTTGTCCGGGTGGCGCATGCGGAACGACTGGAATTGCAGTTCCAGCGGCGGATCGCCCGTGCCGAGCAACGCCACCTGCACATCCAGCCGCATGAGTTCCGGCAACACCGCCGCCACCAGATCCAGCCCCTTCTGCGACGTAAACCGCGAGATCACGGCCAGCAGCGGCACCTCGCGTACGGGCAGCGACAATTCCCGTTGCAGGGCCTCCTTGCAACGCCGCTTGCCGGCAAGATCCGACGAAGAATAATGCTCCGGGAGAAGGGAATCGGTCGCGGGATTCCACACCTCCGTGTCGATCCCGTTCACCACGCCGCTCAGGCTGTCCTTCCGCTCCTGCAGCACTCCGTCGAGGCCGAACCCTAATTCAGGCGTCTGGATTTCCCGGCTGTAGGTGGGGCTGACGGTCGTTAGAAGATCGGCGAAGACCAGCCCACCCTTGAGCAGATTGGCCTGGCCGAAGAATTCGAGGGTTTTCGGCGTGAACAGTTCCGGTCCCAACCCGGTCTTCGGGAAAGCGGCCGCCGGGAACAGTCCCTGAAATCCCAGATTGTGCACCGTCAGGATCGATCTCAGCTTCGTGAACTCCGGACGCTTCGCATAGAGCGACCTCAGATACACGACGCTCAGCGCCGCCTGCCAGTCGTGCGCGTGCAGCACATCGGGCGTCCATGACGAGACTTTTGCAAACGCCAGCAGCAATTCCATCGTTGCGCGACAGAAAAATGAGAACCGCTCGAGGTTGTCGGGATAATCGGCGCCGGCCTCCCCGTAGAACTCCTGGCGGGCGAAAAACGGATCGTGGCCGATGGTGAACACCTGGACGTCGGATTCCGGCAGACGTCCCTCCTCCACCACCGCGCTGATGACGCCGGCGGCTGTCGGCACCGCGAGCCGGCCCCATTCCTTCAACCCGTGCGCCGTGCCGTCAATCGTTCCATAGCGGGGAATCACCAGCCGTACCGCATGGCCCAACCGGCCCACCTCGCGCGGCAGGGCACCGGCGACATCCCCCAGGCCGCCCGTTTTGGCAAAGGGTACTGCTTCCGACGAGACGAATAGAATCTTCAGGGGAGACGTTGAGGGCATCACACGCTCACGACCGGTCTGCGCAATGCCGCGCGTTCACTTGGCAGGCGTGGGGGCGTTTGGTGTTTCCAGGCGCGTCTTGAACAGGTCCTCGCGGGCCCACATCTTGGCGACCGAATGGACCTCCGCTTCCGGCACCTGCTCGCGATAGATCAGCCGGTCGTCGACAAAGCCGAGCAGCTCGCCGCGATCGGGATACCCGAAAAATGTGGAATCCTCGGAAATGATCCTGGTTGACCATCCCTGCGGAGGTTCGCCCATCGGAACCCGGAATCGTGGCATGCTGTTGCCGTCATCCAGCATGAAAAACTGCATCCGCGTGCGGTGCGTATAGGCCGGTTTCCCCCACGTATCCAGAAACGCCTGGACGGTCAATCCATCAAAGTGAATCCTGTTATCGCGAATCTGCGCCTTTTGTACTTCCAGCGTGGGTCCGGAACAGGCCATCACAGAAAAGAACATCGCCGTAACAACAAGAGAGCGCATGGTGCCGGCAAGTTTCATAGGAGGCGTCGTCCTTTCGGTTCTATCGGTTTGACCGGCACGCACACGTCGCACTGGCAATGCTTCCGCAGAAAGGTATACGAAAAGAGGCCGGTGTCGTGCCCGTCGCTGAAGGTGAATTTCAGCGCATAGCGCCCGACCGGTTCGACATCCTGCACCGCGACGAAAATGGGAACGTCGTCGGGCTTGAGCTTGAGTTCGCCGGTCCATTCGTCCGTGCAGGCAGCGCAGGGACAATGCTGGCGCAGGTAGCGGACCGGATACACGCCCTTGTGGCCGTCGGACCACTCGATCCCGAGGACGCCCTTCTCGATCCACTCCATGTCTTTGGGTTCGAGGATTGTCGTTGTCATGGCGCCCAACTATAACGCACGTTGCACCACGTCACAAGGTTGCCGGACGGGAGAGGAAATCCGCCGGCGGCAGGTGCTTGCCGGTGACCACCATCACATACGATTCGACGGCGGCTTCCAGTTCGTCGCGGATCTGGCCGGTGGCCTTCAGGCGGGTCACCGCCGCCGGCGCCCAGCGTAATGCCTGCTGAAGAAACGCCTGACTGCCGGCCGACATCGGCAGGCACCGGTCCCGGTCCCGCCTCGCGCAGGGCAGGCACACCAGGCCACCGGCAAGCGGAGAAAACTGCCCGGCCATCCGTCCATGGCCGTCGCCGCAGGCGGCGCAGTGGTCGGTTTGCGGACGGAATCCGGTTTCCCCCAAGAGCTTGATCTGAAACAACAGCGCGGTCAGCGCGGGATCGTGGCCGCTCTGCAGCACGTGCAGGCCGTTGAGCAGGGTTTCGAAGATGCTGGGATGGGCATCGCCTTCCCCGGTGACAGCCCCGACAAGATTGGCCATGCGGGCGGCCGACGACATCCTCGGCAGGTCGTCGCGCAGGCCGGCAAAGGAATCCCGGATGTCCGCGCCGGTGATGCGATAGAGCGAGTCGCCGCGCTTCTCGAACAGATTGAGTTCGCCATGGACGAAGGGCTCGAGCGCGCTGCCGAACCGGTTCCTGAGCCGGCGCGCCCCGCGCGCCACCCCGCGCAGCTTGCCGAACCGGAGCGTGTAGAAGGTGACGATCCGGTCCGCCTCCCCCCACTTGCGGCTCTTGAGAACGATGGCCGGTGTTTTCAGCAGGGACACGTCTTCCCCTCGCGACAGGTCATCGCCTCACTGAAGGCACCCGAAGTTCCGTCACGAACATCTCGGAGCGGGTGAACCCTGGAACATCCGCTTGAGCGTCTGCCAGCGCTGACTTTCTTCGGGCGAACCAACCTGGAAGCCGCCCTGCGTTTTGAGTTCCAGCTCGACGTATTCCTTATACAGAGTACACATCTCGGAATTCACCGAGTCAGAATCCGGCTGCCGATCCTGACGCGAGTCTGACGGCGCCATCGGAGCCGAGGATCGCTTCGAAGCAGGCTGTTGCCCGCCGGATTCGAAGGGCGTATCCGGGTTCGTGTTCACCGTCCCCTTGTCCTCATGAAATGGCTTGCATCCGGGCCCCCCGTGGTCTGAAAACACGCCCCCCGGGCACACCCACAACGTTGTCGCCAAAATCACCATGCTCACCATATGATGCCTCCTTGTTGCCTGACTGCGTCGCGAACGTGCCGCAGACGACTCATTTGAGATATTCCAGCAGCGCCGTGGAAAGCGCGAGATAGATGCTGATGCCGGTAATGTCGTTGGCCGTGGTCACGAAGGGGCCGGCCGCCACGGCCGGATCCACGCCGATCCGCTTGAGCGCAACCGGCATGATGGTCGCCATGCTGGTCGAGATGAGAAAGGCGATCAGGAGCGACACGCCGACGACCATCCCCAAAAATCCCTGGTTGTGCCACGCCAATCCGACGAGCGTGAGCAGGATGCCGCAGGCCAGTCCCAGCAGCAGGCCGGTCCGGATTTCACGGAAGAACACGGTCCAGACGTCCGCCAGCTCGATCCGGCCCGTCGCCAACCCGCGGATAATGAGCGTCGAGGACTGCAAGCCGACGTTGCCGCCCATGGCCGCGATGACCGGGATGAAGGTCACGATGGCCACCACTTCCTGAATCGTATAGCGGAAATGCCAGAGGATCGCGCCGGAGATCAGGCTGCCGAACAGGTTCGTAAAGAGCCACGGGAGACGCAGGCGGGCCGCCCTCACGCTGGAGGAGGCCAGCACATCCTCCTCCGTCACACCGGCCGATTTCAGCATGTCCTCGGTGGCCTCTTCGCGGATGACGTCCACCACGTCGTCCACGGTGATGATGCCGACCAGCGTGCCGTCCTTCTCGACGACCGGAATCGCGAGTAAATTATAGCGCGCCACCTGGCGGGCGACTTCCTCCTGGTCCATGTCCACGGACACGCTGAGCACGTCGCGCGTCATGATGTTCTTGAGCGGCGTCTCCGGCGGCACCGTCAGCAACTGCCGCAGGGACAGCACGCCGACCAGATGCTCCTCCTTGTCGGTCACGTAGACGTAGAACACGTGTTCGGCGTCGGTCGCCCGCTGCAGGCGGCGGATGGTTTCCTGGGCGGTCGTGTCTTCGAAGAGCGCCAGGAACTCCGTCGTCATGATGCCGCCGGCCGTGTCCTTGGGATACTTCAACAGCTCAGCGATTTCGGTGGAATCCTCTGTCTTCATCAACGCGAGGATTTCCTGGGACAGCGCCTCGGGCAGCACGCCCATGATGTAGGTGACGTCGTCGCTGGCGAGATCTTTCAAGAGCCACGCGATGTCCGGCGCGGGCACGTCCGCGAGCACCTGCTGGATGCTGTCGGCATCCAATTCGCTCAGCACCTCGCCCCTCGGCCCCTCGCCCTTGACCAGCTCGAACACCGTCCGTTTTTCTTTCGGCGAGGGCAGATGCACGATGATCTTGGCGGCGTCGGCCGGGTGCATCTTCCCCAGCATCTTGCTGAGGTTGGTGATGGCGCCCCGCCGGAGCAGCTTCTGGAACGACACCAGCATCAGGTCAAACTTGCTCTGGCCCTTGTCAGCCTGTTCCCGCGGGGAATCCCTGGCAAGCTCGCGCGGCTGATCCCGCTCGCCCTGAACCGGTTTGTCCGTCGGTTGCATAATCAGTCTTTCAAGTCTGAATGTCTTAAAGCCGTAAAGTCATTTCTTCGGACTTGATGACTTTCAGACTTTATGACTTTCGACTGGCTTAATATCCGAGTTCCGTCAACGCCTGCTCGTCCTCGCGCCACCCTTCCCGCACCTTGACCCACAGCTCCAGGAACACCTTCGTGCCGAACAGGCGCTCCATGTCGAGGCGCGCCGCGGTCCCGATTTCCTTGAGGCGCAGCCCGCCCTTCCCGACCACGATGGCTTTCTGCGAGTCCTTTTCAACGAGAATCGTGGCGGCGATCCTGGTCAGCTTCCCTTCCTCGACAAAACTATCGATGAAGACGGCCACGGAGTACGGCACTTCCTCGCGGGTCTGTTCCAGAATCTTCTCGCGGATCAATTCAGCCGCCAGCGTCCGCATGGGCTGATCGGTCAGGAAATCCTCCCCGTAGGGGGCCTGTCCTTCCGGCAGCAGCTTGATCGTCAGATCCAACAGGCGGTCCACATTGATGCCCGTGCTCGCCGACAGCGGGATGACTTCCGCCCAATCCAGCATCGACCGGTAGGCGTCGATCAGGGGCAGCACGCGCGACTTGTTGACCGCATCCACCTTGTTGATGAGCAGAAAAACCTTCGGTCCGCCGTCCTTCACCGCCGCGCGCACCTGCTCGATGACAAAGCGGTCGCCGGGCCCCGGCGTGCTGGTAGCTTCGACCATCACGTAGATGACATCGGCCTCGCCCAGCGTCTCGATCGTCGCGCGCACCATGCGGCTGTTCAGCTTGTACTGCGGCTTGTGCAGGCCCGGCGTGTCCAGCACCAGGATCTGCGCGTCCGGCCGATGGACAACGCCCAGGATGCGGGTGCGGGTTGTCTGGGGCTTGTCCGACACGATCGCGATCTTCTCCCCCAGCAGCTTGTTCAGCAGCGTGGACTTTCCGACATTCGGACGTCCCACGATCGTGACCGTTCCAGTCTTCATGCACACACCCAAAGAGCGTATGGCCTATGGCATATAGCTAATGGCGGGAAAAGAGTCGGAATTCTTCCGGCCACCGGCCATAAGCCATATGCTCTCATCTCCCATACAGCCATATGCTATTTGCTCTTCTCTTTTACGATTTGATAGACCGTCTCTCCAGGCCGTACGTAGCCCAGCCGCTCCCTCGCCAGTTCCTCGATCCTGGCCGGATCGTTCTGCGTGCGCCGGATTTCCGTCTTCAGCTCGGCGTTCGTCCGCTCCAAATCCTTCAATTCCTGCTCCAGTTGCCTGGTATGGTCGCGCATCTGGAGATACTTGAACACGCCCATGTCGCCGAAGAAAAAGGCGACGCCGAGCGTGACCGCAAACACCCCGCCGGCCAGCATGGCAATGCGGCCCAACAGGCGCGTGCGCCGGTTGACCGTATCGTGCGTGCGGTTTCTGCGCATCATCGTTTCAACTCGCCGCTTTCACAGCCTTCCGTCCCGGATACACCGCATCGCCGCCAAGCTCCTCCTCAATCCGGAGCAGCTGATTGTATTTGGCCACGCGGTCGGTTCGGGACAGCGATCCCGTCTTGATCAAGCCGGTATTGACCGCCACGGCAATATCCGCGATCGTCGTGTCCTCCGTCTCGCCGGACCGGTGGGAGACCACCGCCGTGTAGCCCGCCCGCTTGCCCATCTCGATCGCCTCGAGCGTTTCCGTCAGCGTGCCGATCTGGTTGACCTTGATCAGGATCGAATTGCCGATCCCCTCCTTGATGCCCCGCGCGAAAATCTCGACGTTCGTCACGAAGATGTCGTCGCCGACCAGTTGCACGCGCCGGCCGAGTTGCTCCGTCAGCATCTTCCAGCCATTCCAGTCCAGCTCGCTCAACCCGTCTTCGATGGAGAGGATCGGATAGCCGTCCACCAGCTTCGCGTAGTACGTGATCATCTCCTCCGAAGACCGCTTGGGCTTTTTCTCCGCCTCGAGGTAGTAGGCCCCCTTTTTGTAGAATTCGCTCGCGGCGGGATCCAGGGCCAGCGCAATGTCTTTCCCGGGCTTGTAGCCGGCCGCCTCGATCGCCTTCATGATCAGGCTCAGCGCCTCTTCGTTTGATTTCAGATCCGGCGCGAAACCGCCCTCGTCGCCGACGGCCGTATTGAGGCCTTTCTTCTTCAGCAGAGCTTTCAGCGTGTGAAAGACCTCTGTCGCCATGCGCAGCGCTTCGCTGAACGTGTCCGCGCCCACCGGCATGATCATGAATTCCTGGAGGTCGAGGCGATTGTCGGCATGGGCCCCGCCGTTGATGATGTTCATCATCGGCACCGGCAGCACCCGCGCGCCGGCCCCGCCGAGATAGCGATAGAGCGGCATCCCGGTTTCATTCGCCGCCGCGCGCGCCACCGCCAGCGACACGCCGAGGATCGCATTGGCTCCCAACCGGCCCTTCGTCTTGGTCCCGTCCAGATCGATCATCGTGCGATCGACGGTCGTTTGATCCAACGCCTCCATCCCCGTCAGCTTCGGCGCGATGATTTGACCGACGTTCGCCACCGCCTTCGAAACGCCCTTTCCCATCCAGCGCTTCTTATCGCCGTCCCGCAGCTCGATCGCTTCCTTCTCGCCGGTCGAAGCGCCGGACGGCACCGCCGCGCGTCCGCGCGCGCCGCTTTTCAACAGCACATCCACTTCAACGGTCGGATTCCCCCGCGAATCCAGAATCTGCCTGGCCTTGACCTCCCGAATTGCGCTCATACAGCACTCCCGTCCATCAAGTCATAAAGTCCAAAAGTCGAAAGTCTGAACTGCCCATTCCTACTTGGCTGCAAAGTCAAACACCGGCGTCTGCAGCATGCGCGCGGGAGACCGTTGCTCCCATACTGTCTTCTGCAATCGCTCAACTGTATCGGGACTGTAGAGCCGCTCCCCGCATTGGATGCAGACTTTCGCCGGAACATGCTCAACAACGACTAGTTTGTCGCCAAGTTGAATCGTATATGTGACCATTTGCTCTTTCACAGGGGAGCCGCACAGATCGCATGTCATATCATCCCCTCCTGACTTTAAAGTCCGCCCAGAGAGCGGGATCGGGCTCGTACATGGTAACGATCTTGACCACCGGACGAGACGGGTCGCTGCACTGAACATGAATAGGCCGCCCTGCGTTCGTCTTCCCAAAAATCAAGCAACTGGGGCCATATTTATCTTCCGGATACACTTCAATCACCTCACCGACCGCGATGGCTTCCCGTATTTCCTGAACGCTGATCCGACGAATGATGCTTTGATCAACCGCATGCTGTGAAAACTCGAATTGCCCCTGGGCAACCCTCTTCCTAATCTCCTGAATCAACTCTCATCCACCTCGACGGTCGGATTCCCCCGCGAATCCAGAATCTGCCTGGCCTTGACCTCCCGAATTGCGCTCATGACGTCAATTTCCCCTTCAACAGTTCATTCACCTTCCCCGGATTGGCCTTCCCCCCGGAGGCCTTCATGACCTGGCCGACGAGGAATCCGAGCACCGCTTCCTTACCGCCCCTGTACTGCTGAACCTGCGTCGGATTCTTCGCGATGACCTCATCGATGATCTTCGCCAGCGCGCCTTCGTCCGACACCTGCGTGAGGCCTTTTGCCTTCACGATCTCGCCGGCGCTTTTACCTGTCGCGAACATCTCCGCCAGCACGGTCTTGGCAATCGGCCCGCTGATCTCGCCCTTGTGCTTCTTGACCACCAATTCGGCGAGTTGCTCCGGCTTCACGGGGCTCTCCGCAAACCCGACCCCTTTTTCGTTCAGGAACGCCCGCAGATCCACCGTGGCCCAATTGGCAATTTCACGCGCGCCATCGGCCTTCGGCAGACCGGCCTGCACGGCGGCCGTCATCGACTGGACAAAATATTCCGCCGCATCCTTGTCCGCCGTCAGCACGCCGGCCGCATAGTCCGTCAGCCCATATTCCTCGGTGAATTGCCCGCGCATCTCCGTGGCGAGCTTCGGCAGCGTCTTTTTCAACTCGCCGATCCATTCCTCTGAAATCTCGATCGGCACCAGATCGGGATCCGGAAAGTACCGGTAATCGTGCGCCTCTTCCTTGCTGCGCATGACGGCCGTCTCGCCGCGAGCCGTGTCCCAGAGCCTGGTTTCCTGATGAATCTTCCCGCCCTCGTTCAGCACCTTGGTCTGCCGTTTGATTTCGTACTCGATGGCATCCTTCACGAACTTGAAGGAGTTGATGTTCTTCATCTCGACCTTCGTGCCGAATTCTTTTTTTCCGACCGGCCGCAGCGACAGATTCGGCTCGCAACGCAGGCTCCCCTCCTCCATGTTGCCGTCGCAGACGTCCAGATAGACGAGCACGTCGCGGAGCAGCTTGAGGTAGGCGACCACTTCATCGGCCGACCGCATGTCCGGCTCGGTGACGATTTCCAGCAGCGGCGTCCCCGCCCGGTTTAAATCCACGCGGCTTCCGCTCGTGCCGGTCTCGTGCACGTTCTTCCCGGCATCCTCCTCCAGGTGCGCCCGCTTGATGCGGATGTTCTTCGTGCCGCCGCCGGCGGCAATCTCCACCCAGCCGTTCTCGCAGATCGGCGATTCATACTGGGAAATCTGATAGCCCTTCGGCAGATCCGGATAGAAATAATTCTTACGCGCGAAACGGTTGCTGACATTGATCGTGCAGTTCAACGCCAGGCCCGCCTGGATCGCCATCTCAATCGCCTTCTTATTCACCACCGGCAGGGTCCCCGGCATCCCCAGGCAGATCGGACAGACCTGCGTATTGGCCGGCAGACCGAACACAGTCCCGCAGGCGCAGAACATCTTCGAGCGCGTCTTGAGCTGCGCGTGGACCTCAAGCCCGATGACGGTTTCGTACGTCGCCACTATTTCTTCTTCTTTCCCTTCGCCTGGTCGCGTGCGCGGTTGATCGCTTTCCGTCCCGCTTCGAACGCCTCGGAAAGAATCGGCTGCTTGTCCTTCAAAAACTCCCGGCCCTGCTCGATGACATCTTCCCAGGCGCCCTCCGCCTTTCCAGTCACGTTTCGCAGTCCCTTGCCGGCCTTCCTGGCGTAGCCGCGCAACTGCCGCTGCGTGGCCTCGCCCGATTGGGGCGCCAGCACGAGCGCCGCGATGGCGCCGATAGCGGCGCCCGACAAAAACGCCAGCACGACCGTCGCGCTGGATGTGTCCTTCCCTTCTTCCATGATCTATCCCCCGTTTCCCTTAGCCCGCGTAATTCATGAGGGTTCGTGACGAAACCGCCAAGACGCCATGCGAGACGGGCGCGCGGAGCCCGGAGCGACCGAGGCGTACTTGAAACAGTACGTCGAGGTCGCGAAGGGCGAGCCCGCCCGCTTGGATGCGGAACCCTTGCATCCAAGCTTGTCGCAGCAGCGTATCGGCGGTTGCAGTAGAAGCATTCATGAATTACGCGGGCTTCCCCGCCCACTGAACACGGCGGTCGCAGCCTGAATGCCCGCGAACACCATGTTCACGACGTTCCTGAGCAATGCGCCCCCGGTGCCGCGCACCATGTCGTGAAACTGTTGCACCGATTCGCCGATCTCTCCGGCCGTGTGCAGTAGGATCGATGCATGGTCCACGCCGTCGCGGGTCTTCTCGACCAGCTCGTTCAGATTCGCCATCGTGGCCCGCATCTCGGTCAGCAGCGGCAGCATTTCAGTGTTGATGCGGATGAAGCTCTGCTCCACTTCGGCCACCGCCTTCTTCACCTGCAACAGCACCGGCACGAGAAACCCAACCAGCGCCGCAAAGGCCACCGCGACGATCAATGCGGCCACTTCCAATATGGTCATTCCGCCCTCCACTTAACGAATATTCGGTTTCTTCGCCCGCCAGGACGTCGCCTGCTCGTATGCGTGCGCCGCCCGCAAGATTGTTTCTTCTTCGAACGGCCGCCCGATGATCTGCAGGCCGATCGGCAGCCCCGCCTTGCTGAACCCGCAGGGAATCGAAATCGCCGGCACTCCGGCCAGGTTCACCGAGATCGTGAAAATGTCCGAGAGATACATCTGCAGCGGATCTTCGCTCTTCTCGCCGAGCTTGAAGGCCGGCGTGGGCGTCACCGGCGTCACGATCAGATCCACGCCCTTGAACGCCGCGTCGAAATCCTGTTTCGTCATCGTGCGCGCCGCCTGCGCCTTGCCGTAGTAGGCATCGTAGTAGCCGGCGCTCAACGCGTAGGTGCCGAGCATGATCCGCCGCTTCACTTCCGGCCCGAACCCTTCCTGCCTGGTCTTCACATACATGTCCAGCAGGTCTTTTGCCTGCTTCGTGCGGAGGCCGTATTTCACGCCGTCGTAGCGCGCGAGGTTCGAACTGGCCTCCGCCGTGGCGATCAAGTAGTAGATGGCGACGGCGTAGTCCGTGGTCGGCAGGCTGATCTCCGTGATCTCCCCGCCCAGGTTTTTGAGTTCGTCGATCGCCGCCTGCACCGCCTGCCCGACTTCGGGATCGAGCCCCTCCGCAAAAAACTCCCGCGGCACACCGACTTTAAGTTTTTTCAGATCCTTCTTTTTGAGCGCCCGCGTATAGTCCGGCACCGGCAGGTTCGCGGAGGTGGAATCGAGCGGATCATGGCCGGCGATCACGTTCAGCATGATCGCGGCATCGGTCACGTCCTTGGTGATCGGGCCGATCTGATCGAGCGATGAGGCGAACGCCACCAGACCGAACCGTGAAACGCGGCCGTAGGTCGGCTTCAATCCCACGACGCCGCATAAGGCGGCCGGCTGCCGGATGGACCCGCCGGGATCGGAACCCAGCGCCGCCACGCACTCGTCCGCCGCAACCGCCGCCGCGGAGCCCCCGCTCGATCCGCCCGGCACGTGGCCGACATTCCAGGGATTCCGGCTCGGCCCGAAGGCGGAGTTCTCCGTCGAGGACCCCATCGCAAACTCATCCAGGTTCGTCTTGCCGAGCAGCAGATAGCCCTGGCCGCGCAGGCGCGCGATCACGGTCGCATCGTACGGCGGAACGAAATTGCCGAGGATGCGCGACGCGCAGGTCGTCAGGACGTGCTCGGTGCAAATGTTGTCCTTGATCGCGACCGGCATGCCCATGAGCGGCATGGTGCGGCGCCAGCCTTTGAGCTTCCCGTCCAGCGCCTCGGCCTGCGCCATCGCCGTCTCTTTAGTCTGGGTGATGTAGGCCTTGACCTTCGGCTCGACCTGATTGATGCGGAGGGTGTAGGCCTGCACGATGTCGCGCGCGGTCACCTCACCGGCGGTGAATTTCTTCTGGAGGTCTGCGAGGGTGAGTTTGTGGATCCCCGTCATCGCGCCGTGCTCAGTTGACAAGCACACAGGCTGAACAAGTGGCACGCGGCCATTTACTTGCTCGCTTTCTGTCTAGTCTGCTTGGAACTTTCCTGGTTGACGATCCGGTTCCTGCCATCCACGCGGATGATTTTCGGCGCATGCCGCTTGATCTCGTCTTCGGCATAGTACTCGTAGCAGAAAATGATGACCTGGTCGCCCACGGCGCCCTTGCGGGCCGTCGGGCCGTTCAGGACGATTTCGCCGCTCCCGCGCCTGCCGGCCATCGCATAGGTCATGAACCGCTCGCCGTTGTTCAGATCGGAAATCACGACCGCCTCGTACGGCAGAATGCCCGCCGCATCCAGCAGGTCCTCATCCACCGTGAGACTGCCTTCGTACTCCAGGCAGGCCTCCGTCACCGTCGCGCGATGAATCTTGGCTCTCAGCATCTGTCGAAACATGGGTGTCTATCGCTCCTCAATGATTTTCGGCACCACAAAAAACCCGTCCGCCGATTCCGGCGCGTTGGCCACCGCCTTCTCGACCGGCAGCGACGGCCGCGCCTTGTCCTCCCGAAACACGTTCGACTGCCCCGGCACCGTGGCGGTCGGCTCGACGCCCGCCGTCTTCAGCGCATTCAGCTTTTCGACATAGGTCAGGATGCCGCTGAGCTGCTGCGTGAAGGCCTCCTTCTCGGTCTCCGTGATCTCGAGCCGCGCCAGCTTCGCGACTTTTTCCACATCGGATTTACTGATCTTCATGTGATCCAGTCTTTCAAGTCGTAAAGTCCGAAAGTCGAAAGTCTGAGACTTGATGACTTGACGACTTTATGGCTTTCGGACAATTTCATTCTACCGTCACGCTTTTTGCCAGATTGCGCGGCTGATCCACGTCCGTCCCTCGCAGCACGGCGATGTGATAGGCCAACAACTGCAGCGCCACGGCGAACAGGATCGGGCTCAACAGAGCCGGGACCTTGGGAATCGTGAACACCGCGTCCGCCACCTTGCCGAGATCCTTCTCCCCCTCGCTGACAAAGGCAATCACCGGCGCGTGGCGGGCCTTCACTTCCATCAGATTGCTGACCGTCTTTTCGTACAGCCGGTCGCGCGGAGCCAGCACCACCACCGGCATATCCTTGTCGATCAGCGCGATCGGGCCATGTTTCATCTCGCCCGCCGCATAGCCCTCGGCGTGAATGTAGGAAATTTCCTTAAGCTTGAGCGCCCCTTCCAGCGCGATGGGATAGTTGACGCCCCGCCCCAAATACAGAAAATTCCGTTTCTTGTAGTAGCGCCTGGCGATGGCCGCGATGTCTTTCTCGCGCTTGAGAATCTCTTCCACCAGATGCGGCAGGGCCACGACCCGATCCAGCCACACGCGCCCGTCGTTGGCATTGAGCACGCCCCGCACGCGCGCCAGGTGCAGGGCCAGCAGGTAGAGCGCCGTGAGCTGGGCGGTGAACGCCTTCGTCGAGGCGACGCCGATCTCCGGTCCACAGTGGGTGTAGAGCACGCCGTCCGACTCGCGCGCCAGCGTGCTGCCGACGACGTTCACGATCGACAGCACCCGCGCGCCCTTGTT
Source organism: Nitrospirae bacterium RIFCSPLOWO2_02_FULL_62_14 (assembly GCA_001805245.1). Lineage (GTDB taxonomy): Bacteria > Nitrospirota > Nitrospiria > Nitrospirales > Nitrospiraceae > 2-02-FULL-62-14. Next base: position 15,026 of record MHEU01000055.1, read on the forward strand.
CCGGGCCTCGCGCGCCGCCGCAAGCGTGTCCGCCGTTTCCCCCGACTGGGAGATCGTGATGAACAGGTCTTCCTTCTTGACGAGGGGATCCCGATAGCGGAATTCGGAGGCGATGTCCACCTGCACCGGTGTCCGGATCATTTCTTCGAGCAGATATTTCCCCACGAGCCCCGCATGCCAGGACGTGCCGCAGGCGACGATCCAGACGCGGCCCACCGCGGCAAACTGCTCCGGCGTCAGCCCGATATCCGGCAGGTCCGCCTCGCCATCCTCGAACAGGTAGCGGCCCCGCATCGTATCGAGAATCGTCTGCGGCTGTTCATGAATCTCCTTGAGCATGAAGTGGGGATAGCCGCCCTTTTCGGCTGCTTCCGCGTTCCAGGTCACTTTCGTCACAGGCCGCTTCACCGGACGGCCGGATGACTCCATCACCGTCACGCTGGATGCGGTTACAACCGCGATGTCTCCCTCTTCCAGGTAGGTCACCTGCTTCGTATAGGCCAGCATCGCCATCACGTCCGAGGCCACGAGCGTCGCCCTGCCGGCCTGCCCGACCACGAGCGGGCAGCCGGAACGGGCCGCGACCAGCGTGTCCGGCTCCTGTTCGCACATGGCCACGATCGCATAGCTGCCGTGGATCTCCTTCGTCGCGGCCCGCACGGCATCCGTGAACGCCCTGCCGTGCTTCATGTGCCTGGCGATCAAATGCGCCACGACTTCGGTGTCGGTTTCCGATTCGAACCGGTACCCATCCTTCTGCAACTGGTGCTTGAGCGCCAGATAATTTTCGATGATGCCATTGTGGACGATCACGCAGGACCCGGAGCGGTGCGGATGCGCGTTCTGCTCGGACGGACGGCCATGCGTGGCCCAGCGCGTATGGCCGATGCCGATCGTGCCGCTCAGCTTCTCCTTCTCCAGCGCCTTGCTCAAATTCGCCAGCTTCCCGACGCTGCGGCGCACGTCGATCTTCCCGTTGTGCAGCACAGCGACGCCCGCCGAGTCATAGCCCCGGTACTCGAGTCGTTTCAGTCCGTTCAGCAGCACGGGTACGGCGTTTTCATCCCCGACATATCCGACAATGCCGCACATCGTTTCAGCTCCAGGCTGACAGGCTGACAAGCTGACAAGAAGGACATCTCATCATGATCGTCTTTTAGCCGGCTTCGCGTTTCGTCCGCTCGATTTGCCTGACACCTTGTCAGCTTTCAGGCTTGTCAGCTTGCGACTAGGCGGCGTGGCGCCGCCCGCCAGCAGCGCGCGCTGCCGCGCCGCCCAGCCGGGCCGGTTCACCTGCGGCGCCCGCGCAATCGCCAGCGTGTCCGGCGGCACGTCCGCCGTGATCGTCGCCCCCGCGGCAATCACCGCGCCTTTCCCGATCGTCACCGGCGCGACAAACTGCGTGTCGCTCCCGACAAAGACATCGTCCTCGATCACCGTTTCATGCTTCTTGTGACCGTCATAGTTGCACGTGATCGTGCCCGCGCCGATGTTCACGCCCTTGCCGATGGTCGCGTCGCCGAGATAGCTCAGATGGTTCGCCTTCGAGCCTTCGCCCAGCTCGGCCTTCTTCATCTCGACGAAATTGCCGACCTTCGCCGCGCGGCGCAGCACCGCGCCCGGACGCAAGTGCGCGAAGGGCCCGATCGCCGCGTCGTCCTCCAGCCGCGATTCCCGGATCACGCAATGGTCCTGTACGACGACCCGGTGGCCGAGCGTGCTGTCGCTGATGCGGGTGTGCGAGCGAACGATGCAATCCTCTCCGATCGTCGTGCGGCCCTCCAGCGCGACGCCGGCATGAATGACCGTGTCCCGGCCGATCACGACATCGGCGTCAATCGACGTCGTCGCGGGATTCCGCAACGTGACGCCCTCCCGCATCCAGTACGAACAGATCCGCCGCCGGACGGCCTGCTCCGCCGCCGCCAGCTGCTCACGCGTGTTGATGCCCATGCCCTCGGCCTCGCTCACCGCCAGCGCCGATATGCGAAGCCCGCGCTCCGCGGCCAGCGTCACGACATCGGTCAGGTAATATTCCCCCTGCGCATTCCGGGGCTGTAATTTATCCAGGGCGTCGAAGAGAAAGGAGCCGTCCATGACATAGGTGCCGACGTTGATTTCATGAATCTGCTTTTCGGCGGCCGTCGCATCCCGGTCCTCGACGATCTTCTGCACGTGCCCGTCCCTGGCGCGCACCACCCGGCCATAGCCGGCCGGATCGTCCGGCGTCGCCGTCAGCAGCGTCACCGCCGCATGCTCGTCCTGATGCAGCCGCAGGAGCGCCTGCAACGTCTCCGCCTGCAGCAGCGGCGTGTCGCCGTTCAGGATCACGTAGGTGGAGAGCGTTTTGCCCAGCCGCCGGAACACATCCCGCGCCTGCTGCATGGCGTGGCCGGTCCCCAACTGCTGCGCCTGCTCGACGATCATCACCGGCGCGCGCGGTCCGCTTGTTTCGATCGCCGCCCGCACGTCCTTTCCCTGATAGCCCACCACGACCGCGACATGCTCGCCGGCCAGTTGTTGCGCCAGATCCACCCCGTAGAGCACCATCGGCCGTCCCGCGACCGGGTGCAGCACCTTGGCCAGCTTGGACTTCATCCGCTTGCCGAGGCCGGCCGCCATCACGACGGCCCCCAGGTTCTTGTGAACACCGGCCTTCATGACGAAATCGGGACCTCCATGCGGGCGCCGGAGGCGACCGTCGCCTGCGTCGGCTGGTACAGACCGCCGGAGACGATCAGCTTCATCGCTTCTTCCACCGACATATCCAGCGGGATGATTTCACGTTCCGGCACGAGCAGGAAATAGCCGGACGTCGGATTGGGCGACGTGGGCACATAGACGTTCACGAGCGGTTCGGCCGCGATCGCCTGCACCTGCCCCTGCATGACGCCGGTCACAAAGGCAAAACAGTAGTGCCCGTTTTTGGGAAATTGAATCAACACGACCCGGTTGTATTTTTCGCGCTCGCCGAACGACAGAATATCCATCATGGATTTCAGCGTCGCGTAAATGCCGCGGACGACCGGCACCCGATGCAGCCACTCTTCCCAATGCTTGACGATCTGCCGGCCGATGATATTGGTGGCCAGAAGTCCGACGGTGAAAATGAGGAGGATGAGGGTGACGATTCCAAGCCCGCGGATATACGCGCCTTGAGGCAGAACCTTTGCCAGCGCATCGCCCAGAATATCGTCCAGGGTCAGGAACAGCGCCCGGAGAATCAGGACCGTACCCCAGATGGGAGTAATGACCAGTAACCCCGTGAGAAAATAGCGTTTTAGCGACTTTTTCAGTGTCGTCACGGAGGTTCTCCGCGTCGGCTCATCTTACAAGCTTTACCATGGTGCCGCAAGCCTTTTATTGCTATTTTCAAGCACTTGGAATAGGATGCGCGAAATTTACCACAGCCATTGAGGGACCATTTTCATGGGGGTCAGGAAGAATCGTCGGGACGGGATCCTGATCACCTTTGAGGGGGTCGAAGGCAGCGGAAAAACCACCCAGTTGAGGAGGCTGGCCACCCTGCTCCGCCAGGACGGCTACCGGGTCGTGGAAACGCGCGAGCCCGGCGGAACCTCCGTCGCCGAACGCATCCGCGAAATTCTGCTCAGCGCGCCCGGCAAGCCCACCATGACCGAGCCGATGACTGCGGCATGCGAGGCCCATCTGATTCTGGCCGCCCGCAGCCAGCATGTGACGCACGTCATCGAGCCGGCCCTGCGAGCCGGCTCCATCGTCCTCTGCGACCGGTTTTCCGATTCGACGTTTGCCTATCAGGGATACGGCCGGGGGTTGGATCTGGGCATGCTGCAGGACATGAACCGGCTGGCCACCGGCGGGCTGGAACCTGATTTGACGCTCCTGTTCGAGATTCCTGTCGCGACAGGCCTGGCGCGGCGGAGAAAATTCGCGATGGAACAGAATCGCCTGGACCGCGAGGCCCACGAATTCCATGAAAAAGTCCGCCGGGGGTTTCTGGCCCTGGCATCCGGCGCGCCGAAACGAATCAAAAAAATCGACGGACTGCCGCACCCGGAAACCGTCGCCGTGGAGGTCGCCTCGGCCGTCCGGGCGTTTCTCACGAAAGCCCGCACCCAACGTCTCAAAACCGTCATGCACGCCGCCCGGGCGCGACCGGGCCGGAGCCGCTAAATGCCGTTCTCCGACGTCATCGGCCACGAGCGCCCCAAGGCGATTTTACAGACCGCGCTCCGTCACGATCGCATCGCCCACGCGTATCTCTTCCACGGCGACGAGGGAATCGGGAAACAACTGCTCGCCTTGCGCTTCGCGCAGGCCATCAATTGCGAGTCGGGCGACGGATGTGATGCGTGCGGCACGTGCCGGTCGTGCATGCAGATCGAAGCCCGCACGCACCCGGACTTTCTTGCGGTCGAACCGGACCCGGAACTGGCCAATCCGCAAATTAAAATCGAGCAGATCCGCGATCTGGAACATCAGATCGCCTACCAGCCGTTGGTCAGCCGGAAGAAAGTCTTCCTGATCAACGATGCCGACCGGATGACCATCGGCGCAGCCAATGCGCTGCTGAAAACCCTGGAAGAGCCGCCGGACCATAGTATCTTGCTGCTGGTGTCCGGCCGGCCGTCGGCCCTGCCGGCCACCGTCCGCTCGCGTTGCCAGGCGCTCCGTTTCGCGCCGCCGGCCAGGACCCAGGTGGAGGCGGCCTTGATCCTCAAGCGCGAGATCCCCCCGGCCGACGCCCGCCTCCTGGCAGCCGCCAGCCAGTCACGGCTCGGCGCGGCCCTGACGATGGACCTGGCCGCCACGCACGCCGCGCTCGACGAGTTGTGCGCCGTCGCGTCGCCGCAAACATTACGATCCGTCGCTGCCATCCTGACGGCGGCGGAAGCCTTCCATAAATCCGACCGGGGACCGGAGGTTCTCGACTGGCTGGCCCAGTGGACGCGCGATCTGCTCCTCGTCTGCGTCGGCGCCGGACAGGACCACCTGATCCATGAAGACCGCCTGCCCCTCCTGAAGGCCGCCGCGCGCAGCGCGCAGGCCGATCGACTGGCCGGCCTGCTGGATGAAATCGACCAACTGCAGCGGTCGGCCGGCCGCAACCTGAACCTCCAGATGGCGCTGGAAACAGTCCTGCTGCATCTGCGCGAGGCGCTCCTGGAAACAGGTTCGAGGTTGGAAGTTGGAGGTTCGAAGTAAAAATTCAGTCATCATGAGCCAGACCTTCTACATCACCACGCCGATTTATTACGTCAATGATGTGCCGCACATCGGACATGCCTACACGACCGTGGCGGCCGACGTGCTGGCCCGCTACTGCCGGCTGACCGGCCGGGATGTCCTGTTCCTGACCGGTCTCGATGAGCATGGCCAGAAGGTCCAGCAGGCCGCCGCCAAGTCCGGCGTAGACCCGCAAGCGCATTGCGACCGGCTGGCGCCCCAGTTCCAGAACCTCTGGAAGAAACTTCACATCTCCAACGACGCGTTCATCCGCACGACGGACGCCAGGCATAAAACCATCGTCCAGCAAAAACTCCAGCAACTCTTCGATCAGAAGCTGATCTACCGGGCCGCCTACACCGGCTGGTACTGCACGTTCGACGAACGGTTCTGGACCGAGAAGGATGTGGTTCGACAGGGCTCACCACAAGTCGAGCAATGGCTCTGCCCGGATTGCAAGCGTCCGGTCGAACGGCTCAGCGAGAGCAACTATTTTTTCAAGATGGGCCAGTACCAGGACCGCCTCGTCGCGCATATCGAGTCGCATCCCGATTTCGTCAGGCCCGAATCGCGGCGCAACGAGGTCCTGGGATTCCTGAAGACGCATCCGCTGGGCGACCTGTCCATCTCGCGCCCCAAATCCCGCCTGACCTGGGGCATCGAGCTGCCGTTCGACCGCGACTATGTGACCTATGTCTGGTTCGACGCGCTCGTCAACTATATCTCAGGGCCGGATTATCTCCTGCCCAAGCCGTCGCTGGCTCATTACTGGCCCGCGAACATGCACCTGGTCGGCAAGGACATCCTCACCACGCACGCCGTCTACTGGTCCACGATGCTCATGGCCCTGGAGATGCCGCTTCCGCAGACGATCTTCGCGCACGGCTGGTGGACGGTGAACGGCGAAAAGATGTCCAAGAGCCGCGGCAACGTCGTGGACCCCTACGCCATGGTGGATGAATTCGGCGCGGACGCCTTCCGCTATTTCCTCCTGCGCGAGGTGCCGTTTGGCCACGACGGCGACTTCTCGCAGACGGCGCTAATCGGGCGCATCAATAGCGATCTCGCAAACGGACTGGGTAACTTGCTGAGCCGCACGCTGACAATGATCGAGCGGTTTGCCGAGGGCAGGATTCCAGAACGTGGCACAGCCCAATACGAGCGGCTGGAAGAAACAATAAAGGGCGAAGCCGAAAGCAGGCTATTGGTTTCAGATCAATTGCTTTCATCTCTCCACTTTAAAGAGAATCTCGAAAGCCTCTGGTGGATCATTGCACTCTGCGACCAACTTATTGACGAAGCTCAACCATGGAATCTTGCCAAGAAGCCGGAGGCGCGGCCAAAACTTAACAATGTTCTCAACACGCTTGCCAAAGCGCTTCGGTATCTGTGTGTATTCATTTACCCCTACATGCCGCAGGCGGCCGAGGAAATGAAACATCAACTCGGGCTGATGTTGAATTTTTCCAAACCATTGCTTGCAGGTGAATTCACCTGGGATGGCCTGCTTCCTGGCACACCGATAGCCAAAGGAAAGTCTCTGTTTCCGCGCATCGAGACCATCGTACCCAAAGGAGGCGCACGCGTGACCGACACTCAACCACCCACCCCGCCCACGGCGCAGGCCGGCCCTGCTGCTGCGCCCGTCGGAAGCACGACGCAAATCACCATCGAGGACTTCCAGAAGGTCCAACTCCGAGTAGCCAAGGTGTTGACCGCCGAGCGGGTTCCGAAGTCCGAGAAGCTGATCAAGCTGCAAGTGGACCTCGGGACCGAGCAGCGGCAAATCGTGGCCGGCATCGGCAAAAAGTACGCGCCGGAAGAATTAATCGGACGTCGGATTGTGATCGTGGCCAACCTCAAGCCGGCCAAACTCATGGGCGTCGAGTCGCAGGGCATGGTGCTGGCCGCCGGCGACGCCGAGGTCAAGGAACTGGTCTGCCTGATGAGCGACGTGGACCCGGGCACAAAGGTTAAATAGCAGGATGGTGAAAAATGCCTCCGGCTGCGTTCTCGCTCGCTCAGGGCCTCAACGTACCGATCAAAAATGCTTGAGGCTAAATACCAATCCGCTCGCATGTGCTCGAAGCGACCGGCTCAAGCAAAGCTTGCTATGTACCTCCTCACCGCTTCGCTCGCGCGGCCTGGCCACGGGTAAGACGCGCGCCTCGGCGCGCGTGGGGCGGGCGGGTGAAAACGGGGCCTTTTTGACCATCCTGAAGAACGCAACCGGACGACTACTCGCCCTCGCTGTTTTCCTCGCCGCTTATCCTGCCTGGGCAGCGAATCCCTACGAGCTCCCCGCCGGCCCCGTCGCCACCGACGTACTCGTCCGTGTCGTCGCTCATGGCGCGATGGTCCTGGGCGACGAGGTCGGCGGCGCCCGGGTCACGATCACCGACGTGGCGACAGGCACCGTGCTGGCCGCCGGGCTGCAAAAAGGCGAGGCCGGCGATCACAATCAAATCATGCGGACCCCGCGCACGACGAGCGAGCCGCACTACTCGTCCCTCCCGGCCGCGTCGTTTCGAACCACGCTCCACCTGGAACGCCCCACGCTGGTTGAAATTTCAGTGCAGGGGCCGCTCGCCTATCCGCAAGCCCTCCAGCGCGCCAGCAAGACGGTGCTGCTCATCCCGGGACAGGACCTGACAAACGACGGAATCGTCCTGCATCTCTACGGCTTCATCGTGGAGATCGAGCATCCCAAGCCCGGAGCATCGCTCATCGCCAAGGACGACGTGAAATTGCGCGCCTCCGTCCGCACCCTGTCCGGCTCGCTGGTCCAACCGCACGGCGATTGGGATTCGAGAAAAATGACGATCTACGGCGAAGTGCTGGTCGGCGACCGGGTGCTCGAACGGCTCCAAATGTTCTATGTCGGGGCGAAGAGCAGCTTCGAAGCGCCGTTCTTCGTGCCGCGCGGCACCGACGCGCCGAACGGGATTACGCTCCGCGTGGTGGCCGCCGACCGCGCCAGCGGCCACTTCGGAACAGGCCATGCCGCGTACCCGGTGCTCTTCGAGCGGTTGAATCAGCCGGCGCACTGAACAGACGCACGCGCTTTCGTCCGTCCGATCACGCGAGCATTTCACGGAAGCGAAACAGGCATGACCCCTTACCACCGACTTGAGATCGCCGGGCTTGTCGCACTGTCCGTTCTTGTCGCGGTGTTCGCCGCCGGTTTTGGTTCTTTCACGCTTGAATCCGGCACACGATACGTCCTCCTCTACGAATACGAACATGGGAACAGCCGCTCCGAGGTCCCGCGAGCCGTCACCGCCAGCATCGACACAGCGTGGCAACCGACCGCTAAGGGCCTTGTCCTCGCGCCGGGCCGGCAGGGCGAGATCGCGATTCAACTCGACCGCGACGGCACAGGCCCGCTCCTGCTCTTTCTCGACAGCACGGCCGCTTCACCGCTCCTCCTGACGGTCCTCGTCTCTTCAGACGGCCTCACGTTCAGGGAAGCTGCGCACGCCCGCATTCAAGGGACGTCACGGCACGACCTGACGCCTGCCGTCGCTGCCTCAAATCCCCTCTGGCTCCGCATCCATGTTTCGCACGATGCCGCCGGCTCCGTGCAGGAACCCCCGGCCCTGACACGAATCCGGGTCCTGTCCCAGGCACCCCCGCTCCGCATGTACAATGTCCCCCTTGCGTGCCTGCTGGTCCTGACTCCGGCATTGGCCTACACCACCCGCGCAACGCTGCGCCGTTCAGGCGCCCTGCCGTACGGACTTGCCGTTCTTGCGGGATTGGCGGCCCTGCTCACCGCCCACGCGGCACAGCACGACCTGCCCTCGTCGTGGGGGACGACTGTCGCAGCCGATCGGGACGACAGCCTGCATCTTCTGGTTCCTTACCTGCTGTTGCTGACCATCCTCGGCTGGCATGCGCGGGTATGGCTGCCCTCGTCTCCGCTGCACCGGCTCTGGGCCGGCTTCGCTCTCGCCGGCATCCTCGCCTGGGCTGGCAACATCCGGCTTCGCGCGCTCACGCTATTCGGCGTGGCGGCGCCCAACAACGATACGATCGAATACCTCGGACTGGCCGCCGCCTTGAGCTCGCCATACGATACCGCGGCCCGGGAACCGATGTGGATATGGATGGTCAAAGCGTGGAGCTGGATTGCCGGATACGACACCCTCTCGGTGCGAATCTTCACCATCCTGCTCTCGGTCATCCTTCTCGCAGCGGCCTGCAAATTTTTCCTGGACTACACGGGCCACCCCGTACCCGGCATCCTCGTTGCCGCGCTGCTCAGCGTGAATCCCCACCTGATCACCCTGAGCACCAGAGGGCTGCGCGACGAAGCCTTCATAACCGCCGTGCTGTGCGCGACATATTTCGTGTTCATTCGCAGCACGACACTCTCGGTGCGGGGCCAGGCTGCCGGATTGGCGCTCTCGGGGGCCGCGGTCCAGCTGTTGCGATTCAACAGTTATCTGTTCCTGATCCCGCTGCTCCTGGTCTGGAGCTGGAGACAGCGGTCCGCCAGGCCGCACTATGTCCTGCTGCCGTTCGTCTTCATCGCCGCTGTGTCGGCGCCGCATCTCATCCACAACTTCCAGGCATACGGCGATCCGATGTACAGCATCAACGCGCATGCCCCCTGGGCCCGCAACCAGGAATTCCTCGTCATCAAGCGAACCGGTTGCGAAGGGTGCCCGAACCCTGAGGAACTGTCACGCGATCTCTATGCCGGTGCGCCGGTGACTGCCGCCGGGTATCTGCTCGGCATGCATAGCGTTCAGGAACTTGTCTCCGTCACCGGGCGCGGATACCTGGAATTGTATCTGACCCCGACGGACCTGTTTGCGACACAGACCGGCACGCGATCCGCCGGCGGATACGTCCTCTACCTTGTCGGCCTCGCGCTCATGCTGTGCGGACCCCACCGCGAGCTCCTCGCGCTGACCGCCTTGCTGGCCAATGTGACGCCGTTTGTGGTTATGATGGGCGCCGAACCGCGGATCATGCTGCACTCCGCCCCGTATGCGACGTTCGTCATGATCTACGCCCTGTATTGGCTGCTGACACGATTCGCCTCCAGGGATTCGCGTGGCAGCCTCACGGCCGGCTGAGGCGCAGGCCCTCGGAGTTCGGATGGACATGGATGCCGGCAAGATCGAGCGCACGCCCGAGGCTGAAGCCGGACCCGCAACGGCCGCCTGCCCCGACGAAGCCCCTTCTCCATGGCCGGCCCCGGTTGCAGCTCTGACGACCGTGGTGTGCGGAACCGCCGTAATCGATCCCGCGCGGCTCGGCCTGCTGCTCGTCCCCCTGCTGTTTTTGCTCGCCGCCCATGCCGCAGGCCGGCTGGTCGAACAGGCGGCGCGGCAACTGCCGCCATCCGATCAGCCCGCCATGCTGCAGACGGCCGTTCATCTCGGTGTCGGCGTCGCCGTCCTCTCCCTCTTCGCCATGTTCAGCGCATCGCTCGGCCTCTTCCGGATGACAGGCCTTGCCGTCACAGTCCTGGCCGCCGTCGGGCTGTTCAGACTCGCGCGTGCCGCAGTGCCGGTCCGGCTCTCCGCGCAAGCGATCACGCCGGCACTCTCCGGAATCGTCCTCGGCCTGATGTGGCTGACCGCCTGGCTCTGGGCGACCATTCCCTCCACCTTCTATGACGAGTTGGCGTACCATCTCGTCATTCCTGAGCGAGCGCTCGCGACCGGCTCCCTGCCGGCCTATCCCTGGGTGCTGTACACACTGATGCCCCAGGCATCGGACCTGCTGCTGGCATGGGGCATGGCCGTGGACGGAGATCTTGGCGCGCGCGCATTGCACTGGTCCTTCTGGGCCTGGGGATCGATGGCGGCCTGGGGATTGCTGGATGCGCTCCTACTGCCGCGGTCACTCGGCTGGACCGCCGCCCTGATCACGGGGGCGCTGGCGTCGTCGCCGACACTCTGGTTCCTGGGCACGCTGACTTTCGCGGAAACCTGCCTGACGGCCGCCCTCGTGACCGCCGCCGGCGCCATGGTCGCGTCAGACGGGAAGCACATCCCCTGGCTTTCGACCGGATTGCTGCTCGGACTGGCCGCCACCGTCAAGCTCAACGGTCTCGCCTGGATGATCGCAGGCCTTGCCGCGGCATTCGTCCTGCGCTGGCCCGGGCGACGTCTGGCCCTTGCAGCGCTCCTCGCACTGGCCAGCATCATTCCCTGGTGGGCGCGAGCCGCCAGGATCACGGGCAATCCCATCTATCCTCTGGCGTACGAATGGCTGGGGAGCAACGGATTCTGGAACGACGCGAGTCAGGCGCTTCTCAAGGGCGATATCACGCCAAACGCCGTGGCGTGGGGGCTGGCCGGCACGCTCCGTCTGCCGTGGGATCTTGTCCTGCACCCCGAACGCTTCGGCTCCGCCTCGGACGTCGGGGTCCTCGCCATCGTCGCCACGGGCACGGCACTGCTCCTGCCCGTCATCCACCGGGTTGTCCGGACCGATCCGCGCACGCAGCGCCTCGGCGACGCGGCAGCGGTGTTTTTGTTCGTCGCCGGTTTCGCGTGGGCCGCCACTACCACCACGACCAGGTTTTTCGCTCCGGCCTGGCTGTTCGGCCTCGTCGTCTTCCTGGTCCTCATGCTCTCATTCCGGAAAACCGGCGCGATACTGGCGCTGGCCGTCGTCATCCCGCTCGGCATCTGGGGCACGATCCGGTTCCTCGATCAACACGAGGCCGTCTTTTCAGCCACGCGCGTCGCCCTGGGAAAGGAAGCACGCGATGCCTACCTGGGCCGGACTCTGGACCACTACGAAGCGGCCGCGTTCGTACGGCGCAACGTGCCGGCGAATGCGACGCTGCTGTTCATCGGCGAGGCACGGCCCTATTATTTCTCGCGGGAGGCGGTTGCACCCTATCCCTTTAATCGCCATCCGCTTGGCGCCTGGGTCGAGGAATCGGACTCTCCGGAAGCCCTGGCCGGGCGGCTGGCACGCGAGAAAATTACCCATGTCGTGTTGAATGTCCGCGAATTCACACGATTGCACGACAAGTACGGTATGCTGGCATTCACCGGCGAGCACGCCCGGGCGCACGACGACCGGCTCAAGCGGCTGCCCCTCGTTCTGCAGCAGATGTTCTCCGCCAACGGGGTCTACGTGTTTGCGGTTCCAGGAGGCACATGAAACTGTCGGTCATTATCCCGGCCTACAACGAAGAAGCTACGATCGAGGCCATCGTCACGCGTGTGCAGGCCATACACGTGCCCGGCGTCGACAAGGAGATCATTGTCGTGGACGACGGCTCGAAGGACGGCACGGCGGACGTGCTGCAGCGTGTGACCGGCATCCACGTCATCCGGCATGCGCGCAATGCCGGCAAGGGCGCGGCCGTGACATCGGGCATCCAGGCGGCAACCGGCGAGATCGTGATCATTCAGGACGCGGACCTGGAATACGACCCGGCCGATTACCACACCGTCATCCAGCCGATCCTGGACAACCGGAGCGATGCCGTCATGGGATCCCGTTTCCTGCTGTATCGGCCTGTTTTCTTCGGCAAGCGCCGCTCGCCCTACTTCACACACTACGCAGGCAACATGCTGATCGTCACCATCACGAACTGGCTATACGGGAAGCGGTTTACCGACTACGAGGGATGCTATAAGGCCTTCGCGCGGCCCGTCCTGCTCGCAACCCCCGTGACGGCAAACGGATTTGAGTTTGATAACGAGCTGCTTTGTAAGATAATGCGCAAGGGGATCCGGCTGGTCGAGGTGCCGATTCGATACACCCCCCGCACCTATGCCAGCGGCAAAAAGATTACCTGGCGGCACGGTGTGATCATGCTCTGGACCATCGTGAAATGGCGGTTTCTGCCGCTGGATTGACGGCATGCTCCAACCCATGCGCGACAACATGCTCGACCGGATTTGCCTGATCATCCCGCCGTCCATTTTCCTGCTGGACGAGCGGGTGTTCATGTCGCTGGGCATTCTCAAGGTGGCGGCGGTGCTGGAGCAGGCCGGCATTGCCGTCGAAGTGCTCGATTTGTCCGGAGTGGAAAATTACGAAGAGGTCGTCCGCGATCACGCGCGCACCAGCGCCGCGACGTGCTACGGCCTGACCGCCACCACGCCGCAGATGCCGGCCGCCACGAAGATCCAACGGGCTCTTCGAGCCTGCAAGCCCGCCGCGCGCATCATGCTCGGCGGCCCCCACATCACGCTCATCCATGCCGCCGTGAAGTACGAGCGGAAACGGGGGCAGCCTGGCCGCGCCGCAGCGGCCTTTCACGACCTGGAAGGGATGTTTGACGTCCTGGTCACCGGCGACGGAGAGCTGGCGGTCTTCGAGGCGCTGCGGGATCTGCCCCCTCGACTGGTCGACGGCGACGACCCCCAGTCGAACCTGTTCCTCAACAACCCGACCCTGGACGAACTCCCCTTCCCGGCGCGCCACCTCGTGGATGCCGGAAGTTACCACTATAGCATCGACAGCGTGCCGGCCATGTCCATGATCGCGCAGCTCGGCTGCCCGTTCGGCTGCGGATTTTGCGGAGGCCGCATGAGTCCGTTCCTGCGCCGCGTCCGGACGCGTTCGTCCGAGAACATCGTGCAGGAGATGGTCCACCTCTACAAGACATACGGCGTTACCGGGTTCATGCTGTACGACGACGAGTTGAACGTCAGCCCCAGCATCGTCGAGCTGATGAATCTGATTCACGCGACCACGAAGGACCTGGGCACGGAGTTCCGCCTGCGGGGATTCATCAAAGCCGAACTCTTCACCGACGAGCAGGCGGAGGCGATGCGCCGGGCCGGGTTCCGATGGATTCTGGTCGGGTTCGAGTCCGGCCATGAGCGGATTCTGACCAACATCCAGAAGAAAGCGGCCCAGGCCGACAATACCCGCTGCATGGAGATCGCCAAAAAACACGACCTGAAGGTCAAGGCGCTCATGTCGCTGGGGCATCCCGGGGAATCGGAAGTAACCATTCGCGCAACGCGGGATTGGCTCCTGGCGGCTCATCCGGCGGACTTCGACGCGACCGTGATCACGACCTATCCGGGCACGCCCTACTTCGATGAAGCGGTCGAAACCAGTCCCGGCGTCTGGACCTATACGTACGAAAAGACCGGCGACCGGCTGCACAGTCTTGCCGTGGATTACCGTGAGGTGGCGGGGTATTACAAAGGCGTCCCCGGCGCCTACACGTCCTACGTCTACACGGACCATTTAAGCGCGGGAGATCTCGTGCGGCTCCGGGACTGGCTGGAGAAAGACGTGCGCAGTGCATTAAAGATTCCCTACCAGACCGGTTCCCCGGCCGTCCGGTATGAACATTCCATGGGACAGGGCGTCATCCCCGCAAACATTTTGAAGGTGTCCTCGCCTTCCACGCCTCCGGCAGGTCCCATCAGCATTCCCGAACTCCTCATGCCCAAGAAGCGATGACGGTTCGCTGCCTCGTTTTCTTCGTCTACGCCATTGTTCTATGCGCAGGGCTTGCCTGTCCGTGGCCGTCCGCCGCGCAGCACGGCCATTCAGAACACCGCCGCCCGACGGATCTCAAGCAGTATCTGGAACAACTCGATCGGCCGGAGCGGGACAAGTATCAAAAACCCGATCAGATCGTGGGGGAGCTGGGATTGAAGGCGGGCATGGCCGTGGCGGATGTGGGTTCCGGCTCAGGCTATTTCACCAGGCGGTTCGTGAAGGCGGTGACAGATGCAGGGAAAGTGTACGCCATCGACGTCGAACAGGAGATGCTGACGTACACCAAAACCAGCATCGAGCGTCTGCACATCCCCTACACAGCGGAATTCATCCTGGCGAGACTGGACGATCCGAAGCTGCCGCCCGATTCCGTCGATCTGATCTTTCTCTGCAACGTCTACCATCATCTCGAAGACCGCGCGCAGTATTTTTCCAACGTCAAGCCGGCTTTGAAAGCCGGTGGCCGCATCGTCATCGTAGACTTCTATCACGACGAGCGCTCCGGCGATGTCGGATTTCCACGCCGGCACCTGGTGGCCCGCGAAACCGCAATCACGGAAATGGGCAAGGCCGGCTACCGGCTGCTGCGTAAGCACGCCTTCCTCCCGCGCCAGTATTTTCTGGAGTTCGTGCCGGTGCCGTGAGCAGCACGAGCTGACGTGTTGCTTGTCAGCTTGTCCGCCTGTCAGCTTGCCAGCTCTTGACTGCTTGTCAGCTTGTCAGCCTGTCAGCCTGCTGACTTGTCGCTGCCTGTAGCCTGAAAGCCGGCCACTGCAACAACAACCACGCCGCGCCTGCTCCGAGCGCTCCGCCGATCGCCCATCCCCCGAGCACGTCCGTCACATAGTGCCCGCCGACGTACACGCGGGAAAAACCGATGACGGCGACCAGCGGCCAGCTGATCCATCCGGTTGACGGATAGAGCACGTGCAGAAATGCGGCGGCGGCCGCCGTGTTCAGGGCATGGTTGGATGGAAAACTGAAGGTCCCGCCGCAACCGGCCAGCTCATGCACTCCCGGTAACGCCCGGCAGGGCCGGACCCGCTCGAACAGCCATTTGATCTGCGCGCCGAGAAAATCCACGGACCCGAGCGTGGCGAACAGCACCGGTCCGCCGATGGCGGCTTCAATCTTTTTCGCCCACATCCAGTACCCGAGCGCCAAGAGACCCGGGATCATCAGAAATTTCGGCCGGCCGAACTGATACA
>MHEU01000055.1:30932-37127 GCA_001805245.1 Nitrospirae bacterium RIFCSPLOWO2_02_FULL_62_14
ATAGCCTGGAATAGTGCGACGTCCCAGCTCATCGCCGCTCGTTACTCCGCCCGGAAGTGAATGCGCACCGTCAGTTCCCCGTCCACCGGTTCATCCCCGCGCATCTGCGGATCGAACTTCCACTGCTTCAACGCCGCCAGGCCGGCGCCGGTGAGCTCGCGGTGCTTGCACGGCTCCAGCACGACCACGTCGATCGCCGCATCCTTGCCCACCAGAAACCTGGCCTTCATCCAGTCATCGATGACCTTCCCCTCCAGCACAGGCGGAATGGCCGGCCACGGCGTATAGGTCGGCACCGGGCCCCGTTGCTGATCCTTGTTGAGCGGAATTCCGTGCACATGGACAGGCGGCAGCAGGACGACATCCTCGTCATGATCGGAATCGTGCGTCGCCCGGTCGCCTTCCGCAGCCAGGCTAAGGCTGAGGCTAAGGCTCAGAAGGATAAGCAGCCATGCGAGTACGTGCGGCACAAACATCAATTCCCTCCTCTAACCTTAACCTCGACCTTAACCTTGCCTTAAAAGAACCACTGCCCTCTGAAAAAGAACGACCTCGGCATGCCCGCATGGGCGACACCCAGCCCGATATTCCCCTCGCCCTGATTGTAGAAGTATTGCTGATCCAGCAGGTTCACGACATCGAACCCCAGCAGAAACTTCTGTTTATTGGGCAGCGGGAAGATATGCGATACGGACAAATTATACGTCGTATAGGACGGACTATGCGAGGAATTGGTTTTGGCGCCCGATTGGGCATCCCGCAGCCCGGACCCATAGAGCATCTGTCCCGTGAACGTCGTGTGCTCGTGGAATTTATAGCTCACGACGGCAGAGCTGGTCATGAACTGCGAATGGTCGCAGAAGACGCCTCCGTTTGAATTGATGTCGTTGATCTCCTTCTGTTCCAGCAGAAAGAAACCCGACTGGAGGCCGTAGCCTTTGCATTGCCCCCAGGCCACGCTGCCTCGCGCCGTCAGTCCCTCAGCCAATTGCATCTTGATGGACCCGTCGATGCCGCGCTGCCAGCCGCGATCGAAGGCGAAGTAATTCAGCAGCGGCGTCGTACCGAACTGGCCGGCGTCAGACTGAAAGTGGTTGAGCTTGTAAAAACCGGTCAACTCCAGCGTCACGCTGGGGTTCAGCGCATGATAGCTGCCCACCTCGAAATAATGGGAGCGTTCTGCCCGCGTCTTGGCCACGGTTAGATTCTCCGGTTGCGCGGTCGTCCCGATGACCGAGGGACCGAGTTTTTTGAACGAAATCGACTCCAGGTTCGGGGGCGTGAAGAGACGGCCGTAATAGGCGTGGAAGACGTGCGCCTGGCTGTGCTTGTACGTAACGCCGGCGCGCGGGCTGACCTGCCCCTCGCTTGTTTCGTACTGCACGGCATCCCCGCGAATGCCGAGATTGAACGTCCACCGGTCGTTCGGCGTCCACTGGTCCTGCAGCCAGAATTCCTGCCGCCAGCCGATCAACCGGTTGTCGCTGTTGATCGACAGCACCGGACCCACCGGTGCGCCGGGGCCTGCGAACGCGAAGATTTCCGAGTTATTGACCGCCTGCGTGCGATCGACCTGAAAGCCGGTCTTGATCAGATGCCGGCTGTTGGGCGTGTAGGTGTGATCGTACCGGACTCCCGCTGAATAGGCATACCGATCCTGGCTGGCCGCTGAGAACGGCTCCGTCGGATCCGGCGTGTAGGCCAGCGCGTTCAACGGATCGGTCGTGAACGTCGCCCGCGTCTGGCGGAAATAGCCCGCCAGACTGAAGAAATTGACCGCGTCCACGTCGTGCCGCCAGACCATGTGCCCGTACTGACTGTTCTCCTTCTGGTTTTCGTCGATGCTTTGCGATGCCACAGGCGAAAAACCCGGCGTCTGGGCCTGGATGAGTCCCAGCACCGTCGGGTCCACCGCCAGGCCCGGCCTGGTCGGAATCTGATACTTGGCCACGGCCCCCAGGAACAGCCAGGTGAAGTTGTTCCGGTTGTTCATCTGATAGTCGCCACGCAGGAACGTCTGGTTCCGTTCGCTCTGCCCGTGAAAGATGGAATGGCCTGCGGTCGGCGGCTCGATCCCCCGGTTCGTGGACGTAAAACTGTTCAGCACGTAGTACCGGAACTTCTCCCCGACCGTGCCGCCGTATTCGAACGAGGGATTCATGGTCTCATTCGATCCCCCAAACATCTGCACCGAGCCGAACCCCGGTTTGGTCCCGCTCTTGGTCGTGATATCGATCAACGCCGCCGCCCGGTTCCCGTACTGCGCTTCCATGCCGCCCAGGATGATGTCGCTCCGTTCCCACGTGCGGGGGGAAATCACGTCGGTGAAGACCGACGTGACGGTGTCCGGGATCGGCACGCCGTCGATGCGATATTGCTGATTGG
Organism: Nitrospirae bacterium RIFCSPLOWO2_02_FULL_62_14; assembly: GCA_001805245.1. GTDB lineage: Bacteria > Nitrospirota > Nitrospiria > Nitrospirales > Nitrospiraceae > 2-02-FULL-62-14. Next base: position 33,318 of record MHEU01000055.1, read on the forward strand.
CATGGTCCTGCCGGATGTGCGTCTGTTTCAACGCGCCAAAGACCACGCTGGGGAGGGTCTGCAGGACGTCCTGCAGCTCCACGTTATTGCCGCGTGGCAGCAATTCGATCTCTTTCCGGCTCACCGAGTAGGTCTCGCTCGAGGCCTTGTACTGAATCGGCGGAAGCGGGGACACCACTTCCAGCGCGATTTCCTGCGTCTGTGCCAGCGTCAGCGTGATTGGCGCCGGCGGAGTCCCTCCGATTTTCACGATCACAAACTCGCTCCGGTAGGTTTCCTGTACCGCGCTGACCGAATAGGTGCCTTCCCCCGGCGCGCGCATCGAAAACTCCCCGGCATCGTTGGTCACACCGGTGGCGACAATCTGCCCCCCCTGATCCCTGATCTGCACGATGACCTGCGGAACGTGCCGCAGGTCTTGATTCCGGACAAGCCCGCGAATCGCACGGAGCTCCTCCCCTCCCTGCGCAAACGTCTCCGTCCAGTTCCCGGCCAGGCACACCCACGCCACGAGCAATCCCGCCGAAGAAAGAACTCCGACACCACCGCGATGAAGCAGTCTCATGATCACTCCCACCCCGATTAGTCCTGATCGAAAAAAAAACTTCCACACGCCGCACGGAACGTGCGGTCGTGCTCAGCCGATCCGATGATCGAGCGAACGGAAGTCAGGACAGAGGGGGCGCGCGAGGAGAACTGGAGTCACGTGAGTGAAACGAGAGAACGACAAAAGGCGGATGAGCCGGTGCAAAGGCAGAGGTAAAAAACGATTCCACGGCCGGCAACAGGGCCTGGAGGGAGTTCGACGTATGATGCTGAACCCATTGGCAAAGGTCGGTGTCGGAATGCTGATGACCGTCCTGGTCGGCCGCCGCTAACTCGTGGTGCACTTCCAGTGCAACGGCAAACGGCGCCAACACCAGCACCGCGCCGGCCAACGCCAGCGGCAACGCCATCCGCAGCAACCAGCGGGCAGACTGTCTGGCGCGCACGTTCATCATCGTATGCGACTTGTAACAAACCCGATCCACCCTGTCAATTCCTCTCGGTTACCCCGCCGCCGCTTCTCAACCGGCTTTGTGCATGCTACAGTGGCGTTGCAAGCATGCTGATCGACACCCACACCCATCTGGACGACACGCGTTATGACGGCGACCGGGAGGCGATGATCGCGCGCGCCAGGGAGTCCGGCGTCGACACCTTCATCACGATTGGCTGCGACCTGGCCACCAGCCGGGCCGCGGTCGAGCTGGCCGACCGGTATCCGTTCGTCTATGCCTCGATCGGCGTGCATCCGCATGAAGTCCGGCACATCGGCGACGACTGGTACGACGAATTCCGCCGCCTGGCGCGGCATCCCAAGGTCGTGGCCTACGGAGAAATCGGGCTTGATTACCATTACAATCATTCCCCGCCCAAGCTGCAGCGGGAACGCTTCCGCGAGCAGATCCTGCTGGCGCGCGAATTCAAGCTCCCCGTCATCATCCATACGCGGGAGGCCCAGGAGGACACGATTGCGATTTTGAAGGAAGAGAACGCGGGCGAGACCGGAGGAGTCTTCCACTGCTTTACGGGCGATGCGCGGCTGGCGCAGGACGGGCTCGATTTGGGGTTCTATCTCTCGTTCTCGGGCGTCGTGACGTTCCAGAACGCCGCCATGCTGCGTGAAATCGTGAAGATCGTTCCGATGGACCGGATGTTGATCGAAACCGACTGCCCGTATTTGACGCCGGCTCCCCATCGCGGCAAGCGGAACGAACCGGCCTACGTGCGGCTGGTCGCCGAGACCATTGCAAGCGTCAAGAGCACGGCGTCGCCCGTGAGCATGGACGAGGTCGGCCGGCTCACATCCGCCAATGCCCGTCGCTTGTTCAAGCTCGCACATGAATCCCCTTCTGCCTGATCAAGGCATCCGCAGGAAAGATGCAACAAGGGTACGATGATCAGATGGCTGTTTTCTTGACAATCCTGGCTGCGCACGAGAAAATTTTAATATAACGTTATCAATATGGGTACCATGCGCAATACCGTGCTAATTGGATCGGCCCTGGCCGCTCTTGTGGCGACGCCGGTCAGTCTGCCGATCGCATCATCCGCCAATCTTGCCTTCTCGCAGGGGAGCCAGGCGATCCCCGCGGAGAGCCCGACCAGGCGAGTGCGGAAAGCCGGGAAAAAGCTCGGGGCGGCCATCGTCACGCCGGCCCTCGTCCGCGATGTCCGGTTCAAAATCTACCAGGACCATACGCGGGTGGTCCTGGATCTTCAACGCAGCACCTCCTTCACGCAAAACCGGCTGAAAAATCCTGACCGGATCATCATCGAACTGCAAAACACCCTGCTCGGGAAAACCGCGAAGGAGCGGCTGGCGGAAGCCGCGTTTCCAGAGGAAATCGCCATTGCGCAGCCGCACCCCCGGTCGGTCATCATCTCGCTCGACATGAACGCCGTCAGTGACTACAAGCTGCTGCCGCTTACGGGTCCGGACCGCCTGGTGGTGGATGTGTTCCAGCATCATGCTCCCGCTCAATCGGCCGCGCCTCCCCCGAAGCCGGCGGTCTCCGATGCTGTGTCCGCTCCGCAGGACCAGGCCGTTCCTCCTCCCCCCGCCGTCCCTTCCGCCCCGCCGGCGCCCGAATCGGCTCCGCCGCCGCCGCCAACGCCGCCCGTCCCACAGGCCATGGCGCCGGCGCCACGAGCCAGCGCACCTCCCCCAAGATTGGAAGCGAGGGCCGACCGCAAAGACGTTAAAATCATCGTGATCGATGCCGGCCATGGCGGCAAGGATCCGGGCGCGATCGGGCGGAGCGGGATGGCGGAAAAGGACATCACGCTCTTCGTCAGCCTCCGGCTCCGCGATCTTATTATCAAACGGCTCGGCAAAGGCGTATTGATGACACGCGACCGTGACGTGTTTATCGAATTGGAGGACCGTGCCAAGTTTGCCAATGCCATGGGCGCCGATCTGTTCGTTTCCGTCCACGTGAATTCGCACCCGCAGCGGTCCACGAAAGGCGTGGAGATCTACCATTTCGGCGAAGCAACCGATCGGCGCGCCCTGGAAGTGGCCGCGCGGGAAAACGGAACACCCATCAAAGACACCGGCATCGGGTGGGAATACCTGGTCGCCGATCTGTTGACCACGAAGAAGGTGCAGGAGTCGCTGGAACTGGCCTGGACCACCAAGAAATCGATGATCTCCCGCCTGGACGACTACTATGACATCGAAGACCACGGCGTCAAAACGGCGCCCTTTTACGTGCTCCGGTATACGTCCATGCCCAGCATCCTCGCCGAGATCGCCTTCATCACCAACCCGACCGAAGAACGGCTGATGCAAAGCGATGCCTTCCTCAATCGGGTGGCCGACTCCATCTTCGACGGCATCAAGACCTACGTGAAGCCTGTCCAGACTGCCGCGAGATGATGAAGGGGTAACGGGATAGCGGGATAGCCGGGGTAAGGGGTAATAGGGGTAGAGGTATAAAGGGATAGAGGGGAAAGGATACGGAAGGGACAAGAGGCTGCTGCTACCCCCGTACCCCTACTACCCCCATACCCCTTCTTCGCTGCCACTCTACCCCTATTACCCCTCTAACCCTTTACCCCTTTATCGTATGGCAACCTTCAAGCTCATCCTTGAATACGACGGCACGGCCTACGCCGGCTGGCAGCGTCAACCGGGCCAGCCGACGATTCAGGAAGCCGTCGAAGCCTCCGTCCGATCCATTACTCAAACCGATATGTCCGTGATCGCCGCAGGGCGCACCGATGCCGGCGTCCACGCCCTGGGGCAGGTCGTCAGTTTCAAAT
>MHEU01000055.1:37136-51778 GCA_001805245.1 Nitrospirae bacterium RIFCSPLOWO2_02_FULL_62_14
CTCTGTCGCCGGACGAATGGCTGCGGGCTCTGAACGCCACGCTGCCGGGCGACATCAGTGTCCGCTCCGTCGCACGTGCAGCTGACGATTTCCACGCCCGCTACTCGGCCGTCAAAAAGCTCTATGCGTATCGCATCCTGCACAGACCGTCCCGGTCAGCCCTCGAACGGACACGAGCCTGGCACATCTACGGGAAATTGGATCTGAACGCCATGCGCGAAGCCGCCGGATACCTCGTCGGAAAGTACGACTTCTCTTCGTTCCAGGGGCATCCCACGGACGTGGAAAATCCCGTCTGCGATCTCCAGCGATTGGAGATCATCGCGTCTCCCCCTCCCTTCCCTCTCCCCCTTCGAGGGGGAGAGGACAGAGGTGAGGGGGCTTTCCTGGTCAGGATCGAGATTGAAGCGGACCGGTTCCTGAAACAAATGGTCCGCGCGATGGTGGGCACGTTGGTGGAAACGGGGCAGGGAAAGCGGCAACCGGAGGAGATGAAGCGGATTCTCGAGGCGAAAGACCGCCGCGCCGCCGGTTATACCGCCCCGGCGCAGGGGCTCTATCTGATCGGAGTCCATTACTAGCCGCCCTACAGGCATTTCCTCTTCGTTTCATTTCGTGATATATTGCGTTTGATTTTATGCACGATCTTCCACACATGGGAGGAAACACCAGATGAGCGTTGCCTACAAAAAGGATGAAATTCTCAGCGCGTCACGCGCCGCCCGCTCTTTCGGAAAAGTGCTGGCCGACCTCAAGGAACACCGAAAGCGTCGTATCGCGATCGCCAAGAACAACGAATTGGAAGCCGTGATCCTGCCCATCGAGGACTACGAGACAATGGCCGAGGCCATGGCCGTCATGGAACATGTCGAGATCTATCAGCTCGTCCAGAAGAGAAAAAGAAAAGGGTCTGGCAAACGTACCTCGCTGGACACCCTCTTGAAGGAAGAACGCCTTGCCGTATAAGGTCGTTTTGACCGCCCAGGCCACGAAAGACTTTCGCACCCTCGACGGCTCGGTCAAAGAACAGGTTGCCCGCCAGATCCGCAAACTCGAGACGGCTCCCCTTCTCGGCGAACATCTCGGCAATCGAGGAGGCCTCGACCTCACCGGTTACTACAAGCTTTACGCCGCGCGCAAAGCAATCCGTATCGTCTATCGAATCGTTGAAATGGAAGTGATTGTCGAAGTGGTCGCCATCGGCAAACGCGAAGATTTTGAGGTCTACCGTGAGGCATTCAAGAGGATTCTGAAAGGCTGACCGCCGCGCCGCCGGTTATACCGCCCCGGCGCAGGGGCTGTATCTTGTAAGAATCGACTATCGATAGATGGTCAGATAAACGAACGGCCCGCTCCGGTCAATCCGGGACGGGCCGTTTCTCCATCGCACGGGCAATCTAAATAGATCAGGGTGTCGTGCGCTCGCTCAATCGAACTCCCTTACCAAGCAGATCCGCACTGCCCAGCAATTGCGGCGTTTGCTCGTTGTTGAACTCGCGGCGGGCGACCCGCTCCACCTGCGGCTTCACATAGTCGAACAGTTCCTTGATGTCCAACACTCCGTCTTTGTTCTGATCCCCTTCCCCCTGCAGTCCCTTCAAGAAAAAGTAGGTCAGCAACCCATGGCTCTTGGTGACATAGGTGCTGGAGATTTGGTCGCCTGAACTGGCCGCCATCACGACCGTTTTCCCTCCCGTGACCATGGCCTTCTCGACCGACAGCCCCATCGGCCGAGTGCCTTTGGCGATCACGGACCGCCCGCCCGCGCCTGAAAAACAGGAATCCAACAGGACCACCACTTCCTTGGCAGGCAGCTTGGCCAGCGAATCGTAGAGCCGCTTGAGGGAATAGCCCGTCGTATCAATGTAGGCCGGATCGCCGTCGTAGGGAACCAGGTAGGCATCGCCGGTTTTTGGATTCGGCGACCCGTGGCCTGAAAAATACACAAATACCGTATCGCCCTGGTCCACCCGATTCTCCAGCCACTTCTCGAAATATTTCTCCATGTCGGTTTTGGTCGCACGGTCATTCACGAGCAGGACGACATTCTCTTCCTGGTATCCCAGGCCCTTGACCAAATGGTCCCGCATGATGCGGGCGTCATGGTCCGAAAAATCCGCCTTCGGCAGCCCCTGCCGGTACTGTTCAATGCCGACGACTACCGCATAGGCAGGCCGTTTTCGAGGCGGTACACTTGTTAGCACTGCGTCTACGTCACTGGTGGGAACCGGACGCGGAGCGGTAGCGGCTACTTGCGTCCCGCCTGCCCCCCCTTTGACATAAGCCGCCACTCGCCCATCGGTCTGCACATCGGCAACCAAAGCCTGAACCATGTGCGGCATCTCCTTCTCAACCTCCTCCATGATCGTATCCCCAATCGCATCGGTCATGCAGGGAGTAGCAACCGGACTCAGCAGAAACAACGAAAAAGCCTGCAGGAGGTTGCACGCCCAAAACTGCCCACTGGACGCCCGATTGTCAGGCACCCGCTTGCTTTGAGATTCCTTGGCGAGAACAACTCCGCCACGAAGATCTTTGAGCACAAGATCCAGCTTGATTTCATACACGGGTGCTGAGGTGAGACTGGCATTGGATATGACGTCGACATTGGCCGATGCCAGGATGTCATGATCTTTCGCTTTAGCTTTCGTCTCAACCACCGAGACCTGTTCGAACACCGTCTGCAGTTCCTGTTGTAATGCCTTCCCGATGGCCTTATAAAAATCGAAGTCCATGTGAAACGCAGGCGGCGCTTCAAATGTGACTGTTTTCGTATGGTCATCCACCAGCACTGCGACTTTGTATGGGTGCTTCTGTCCCACTTCACCCTGGATATGATAAAAATCTTCTTTAAGTGCCCCTTGGTACGTGCATGCAGACAGCAATAGGCCTATGCCAATGACGAGCATTCGGCTTCGCATGAACGTGTTCACGGTGGTCTCCCTTCCCATTATCGGTTTTCCAATTTCTTCCGCAACTCGATGAGTTCCCGTTCCATCGCCTCGAAGCGGTCCAGGATGGGATCCGGCATGTTCGCGTGATCCATCGTCGCCTCCGGCAGCCGCTCCCCTTCCGCCTTGATGATCCGGGCAGGCACGCCGATGACGGTGGAGTTGGGCGGAACGGATTTTAATACCACCGAGTTGGCCCCGATCTTGACGTTGTCGCCGACCCTGATCCCGCCGAGAATTTTTGCGCCGGCTCCGATCACGACGTGGTTGCCGATCGTCGGATGGCGCTTGCCGTGCTCCTTGCCGGTTCCGCCCAGCGTCACGCCCTGGAACAGGGTCACGTAGTCTCCGATCTCGGCCGTTTCTCCGATCACGACTCCCATGCCGTGATCGATGAAGAACCCCCTGCCGATCACGGCCGCGGGATGAATCTCGATACCCGTCAGCCAGCGGGCAAACTGTGAAATGATGCGCGGGAGCAGCGGAATACCCCACAGGCGAAGCCGGTGCGCCACGCGATAGGCCAGCAGCGCGTGAAAGCCCGCGTAGGTGAGCAGCACCTCGAGCGTGCCGGTGGCCGCGGGATCGCGGTCAAAGACGGCCTGCAAGTCTTGTTTAATGCGGCTAAACATCAGTCAGAAAGTCATCAAGTCGTAAAGTCATAAAGTCTAAAGCTTAGGGCTTACGTCGAGCTTTCCCCATAGAGATATGTGATAAATCCCGAAAGCGATTTTGAAACATCCTCGGCCTTGCCTCGCAGAACGGTGAATTCTTCCGTTGTCAGATACCCCAATTCTTTTCCCACAAAGAGATGGCTTCTAACCTCTCCGGCCGATCCCTTCGCCATATACAGAAATCGCTGAAAATCTTTGTCCAAGCCTCTCTCGAAACCTTCAGCGATGTTCGACATCACCGAAACCGCCGCTCTCCTGATCTGATCCCGAAGGCTATAATCTTTCGCAAATCGACCGTTTTCGCTTGAACGATAGACCGTTGTCACAAGATCCTTCGCCAGTTGCCATGCTTTAATCTCTTCAAACCGTTCAATCTTCGCCAAGGAACTATCCCGTCAATTCAGCGACTTTACGACCTGATGACTTTACGACTTTGTGACTTCTTCTATCAGGCAGATCGCCTGCGCGGCAATCGCCTCTTCCCGTCCGATGGCATCCAGATGCTCCCCGCTTTTCACCTTCACATTGACCGTCGCGCGATCCACCTTGAGCACCTCCGCCATTCGAGCGGCCATGGCCGCCAGATGCGGACCCAGGCGGGGCGCCTGGGCGATGATCACGGTATCTACATTTACCAGACGATACCCTTTTTTCGCCAGCAATCCCGAGACTTCCTCCAGCAACACCAGGCTGGAGATGTTTTTAAACTTCGGATCGGAACTGGGATAATGCCTGCCCAAATCCCCTTCGCCCATCGCGCCCAGCATCGCATCGCAGACCGCGTGGACGAGCGCATCCGCATCGGAATGGCCGACCAGCCCCTGCGCATGGGGGATGTCGATCCCGCCCAGGATGAGCTTCCGGCCTTTCCCTAGCGGATGGATGTCATAGCCAATGCCAATTCGCATTCTCTTCCCTTTCATATATTGCAATGGTCAGAAAGTCTTCAAGTCGAAAGTCCGAAAGTCGGGACATGAAGACTTTACAGACTTTAAGACTTTCCGACTTGCTGTCGCGCCGCAAGGATCGATTCGCCCATCGCGAGATCTTCCGGTCTGGTGATTTTGACGTTATCGGTGCTGCCTTCCACGATCGCCACGCGATGGCCCAACTGCTCGACCAGTTGCGCGTCATCGGTTGCGCGGAAGCCGTTTTGCAGGGCCTTCGCATGGGCTTCTTCGAGCAAGGCCCGCGTGAATGCCTGCGGCGTCTGTGCGAGCCAGAGCGGTTTCCGGTCCACGGTTTCCTCGATCAGCCCGTCGGCTCCGGCCCGCTTGACGGTATCCCGCATCGGAATGGCGACGATGGCCGCGCCGTGCCTGGCCGCGGCCTCCACCACCTGCGCGATCATGGTCACCGTGAGAAACGGCCGGACGGCATCGTGGACCAGCACGATCCCGGCGTCATGTTCCACCGCGGCTAGGCCCAGACGAACCGAATCCTGCCGTTCGGCGCCGCCGGCCACGATCCGGACGACTTTTTTCAGCCCGTACTGATCGACAATCTCGCGCCGGCAGTAGTCCAGATCGGCTTGCGGGGCCGCCAGCACCACGGCCGAGACGACGTCCGACGCCTCAAACACTCGAAGGGAATGGACGAGAAGGGGCAGCCCGCCCAGGGTCAGAAACTGCTTGGGGGTGTTGCTTCCCATGCGATGCCCGCGACCGGCGGCAGGCACCAGGGCGACGACTCGCGGAGGCGGTGGGGCTGTCTTGCCGGGACTGTTACCCACGCGCGACCTGGACTTCCTCCTTCACCTCGGCCTCTTCCTTGAGCCGCGTAAAGATCATGCGGCCGGCCGTCGTTTGCAGCACGCTGGTGACGATCACGTCCACGGTCCGCCCGATATGCCGCCTGGCGTTGTCCACGACGATCATCGTGCCGTCGTCCAGATACGCCACCCCCTGCCCGGCCTCCTTGCCCTCTTTCAGGATGAAGACCCGGATGGCCTCACCCGGCAGCACGACCGGCCGCAAGGCGTTGCACAGCTCGTTGATGTTCAACACCCGCACGCCCTGCAGTTCGGCCACCTTGTTCAGGTTCAGATCGTTGGTGATCACCTTGGCGCCGACCTTTTTCGCCAGCACGACCAGCTTGGAATCCACTTCCTTGACGTTCGGAAAATCGTCGTCGACGATACGGACGTCGATGTCCACCATCTTCTGGATCTTGTTCAGAATATCCAGGCCCCTGCGCCCCCGCGCCCGCTTCAGGGAATCCGACGAGTCGGCGATATGCTGCAATTCATGCAGTATAAACTGCGGCACCAGAAACGTGCCTTCCAGGAAGCCGGTCTCGCAGAGCTCCGCCACGCGTCCGTCGATGATCACGCTGGTGTCGAGAATTTTCTTGCTGTCCACCACCGACAGCTCGCTGGGCCTGGCCGGGGCGCCAAGCTGCTCCTGGCCGAACCGGGCCCCGAGCGTCATGCCGAGATACGGCAGGCCGAGCAGAAAGACCAGCCCGCCGACATGGAACAAAAATGTTTCGACATCAAAAACCGCGCTGCCGACCCATTCAATCAGTCCGGTGAGCATGAGCCCGACGGCGAGGCCGGTTGTCGCACCGATGATGACGCCGAAGGACGCCTTGTGCAGCGCAAACTCCACCGCCAGCACGAGCCCGCCCAGCGCTGCGCCGATGGCAAATCCCATCGCCAGAAATTCCCACTGGCTTCCCTCCTCGCTCCGTACGAATAAAGCCATGCCGGCGAGGCCGCTCATGAACGCAAATCCCATGCGTCGTGCCATCGTAGCCCCCTCTCGGAATGATGTTATGAATGCTCATGAATCCCCGTGTATTACGGCTTCAGCGTGACGAAAAACGGGCGCCCCTGGCGCTTGATCAGCAGGAGCACAACCTGCCCCTTGCCGAGCTTGGCAGCGGCCCGTTCGTAGGCTTTCAGGGTGGGGGTCGGCTGCCGGTTGACCTCCAACAGCAGATCGCCTTCCTTCAACCCGGACTCTTCGGCCTTGCTCCCCTGCCGGATTTTCGTGATCACCACGCCGCGCTCGTTGGCCCCCAGCCCGTATCGGGCTGCCAGCTCCGAGGTCAGCTCATGCACATCCAGATCGGACAACAGGCCGGACGACGGCACGGCCGCGCCTGAATCCTCGCCTCCGGCCTGGGCAATATTTTTTGGCTGTTCGACGATCGCGACATCGACCGTGCGGGCTTTCTTGTCCCGCATGAATTTCACGACGATTTTTCTCCCGACCACCGTCTGCGCGACCGCATTTCGAAGATGCGTCGCGTTCTCCACCGGTTTGCCGTCATACTCAAGAATCACATCGCCCCGTGCCAGGCCGGCCCGCTTGGCCGGGCTGTCATCCAGCACTTCGCTGATCAACACGCCCTTCGGGTCGGACAACCCGAACTGGGGTGCCAGCTCAGGAGAAAGATCCTGGATGGACACGCCCAGCCATCCCCGCACGACCTTGCCGTGCCTGACCAGCTGCTCCACGACCGAGCGCGCCAGATTGCTGGGAACGGCAAAGCCGATGCCCATGTTTCCCCCGCTCTGGCTGTAGATCGCGGTATTGATTCCCGCCAGTTCGCCGCGGACGTTGACCAGCGCGCCGCCGGAATTCCCCGGATTGATGGCGGCATCGGTCTGGATGAAGTCCTCGTATTCGGCAATTCCGGCCGCCCTCCCGAGCGCGCTGACGATTCCCAGCGTCACGGTCTGTGTCAGGCCGAAGGGATTCCCGACGGCCAACACGAACTCACCGACCTCGAGCTTGTCGGAGTCCGCCCACGGGATGGTGTGCAACCCCTCGGCCTCGATCTTCAGGACGGCGATATCGGTTTTGGCATCGGTGCCGATCAGCTTCGCCTTGAATTCACGCTTATCGGAGAGAAACACCTTGATCTCGTCCGCTTTGCTCACCACATGGTTGTTGGTGACGATGAGCCCGTTCGACTCGACGATGACGCCCGAGCCCAGGCCGCGCTCTTTCCGCTGCGGCGGCTGCTCAAAGCGCCGGAAAAACTCATCGCCGAAAAACCGGCGGAAAAATGGATCCTCGAACGGCATCGCTTGCGGGCCCTCGCCCCGGCCGGTTCGCGTGCTGAACACGTTCACGACGGCCGGCTTGACCGCCTTGGCGACATGAACAAATCCCTGGCCCTCGGCGGCAGGGTTAGTAGGAAGGCTCACGGCCGGCGGCGGTAGCGGCACCTGGCGCGCGACCGGCGCCTCCGGCACGGCATGGCCGAACGGCATCCAGCCCATCTCCGACGCGATGACCACGCCGATGACGATGCCGATGCCGATCAGCAGGACGCCGACGAGCCGTGAAGACGCAACGCCGCTGTCGGGCTGGTGAGGGGGCTCATGACCATTCACGTTCGACCTGCTTGCAGTTTTTTCCTGTTGAGCCCGTTAAGCCCGTTAAGCCTGTCGGGCGCTGTAAAGCCCGCTATTGGATAAAACCGGCTCAACCGACCCAACGGGCCCAACAGGCTCAACAACCTGATCATGTTTACGGAACGTCGCCCGCGTAGATGCCCATGATCGTCTGCAAAAATTTGACCGCGTCGGCCTTCGGGCGCTGGAAGGAATTGCGTCCGATGATGGATCCGAAGCCGCCCCCGTCGCGGATCGCGCGGGCCTCCTCGAAGACGGTCTTGTCGTCGCTCTTGGCGCCGCCTGAAAAAATGACGATGCGGCGGCCGTCGAACGAGCTCTGCACGACGTGCTTGACACGCTCGGACAGGGTCTTGATCGGAATCTGCTCGGCCTCGTACACTTTCTTGGCGGCCGCCTGCTCGAGATGGGCCGTCGGCAGCTTGACCTTGATGATGTGCGCACCCAGCTGGGCGGCGATCTGCGCCGCATAGGCCACCACATCGATGGCCGTCTCGCCGTCCTTGCTCAGGGCGGATCCGCGCGGGTACGACCAGACGACGACAGCCAGCCCCGCCTGCTTGGCCTCCTCGGCGATCGCACGCAATTGCTCGTACATGTGGCCGCAATGAGCCGATCCCGGATAGACAGTAAAGCCAACCGCCGAGCAGCCCAACCGCAGGGCCTCCTCCACGCTGCCGGTGACGGCGGGAAGCGGATCCTTCTCGTCGTGCAGCACATCGTGATTGTTGAGCTTGAGGATCAGCGGGATCTGGCCGGCGAAATGATGCGCCCCCGCCTCCAGAAATCCGAGCGGCGCCGCATAGGCGTTGCAGCCGGCCTCAATCGCCAGCTCGAAATGATACAGCGGATTGTAGCCGGCCGGATTGGCGGCAAAGCTGCGCGCCGGACCATGCTCGAAACCCTGATCCACGGGAAGGATCACGAGCTTCCCCGTGCCGGCCAGCCGCCCGTGCCCCAGCATGTGGGCGATATTGGCCCGCGTGCCCGCGCTGTCGCTGCCGTACCAGTTCAGGATCTCTCGTATGCGAGCGTTCATCACGAAACCTCCATGAAGAGCGTTGGGCCTGTTTTGCCCGTTAACGAGCTCAACTAGCTAAACTGGCCAAACTGGCTCAACTGTCCCAACAGGCCAAACAAGCATAACCGCCCAAACAAACCAACCTACCGCACTCCAAGCATGAAGTCTTCCGCAAGCGTCACATCGTCCCTGCTTCCGATCACCAGCGGCACCCGCTGGTGCAGGCTTTTGGCTTCGACGTCAAGAATCCGCATCGTCCCGGTGCTGGCCTTCCCGCCCGCCTGCTCCACCACCATCGCCAGGGGATTGGCTTCATACAGCAGGCGGAGCTTGCCCTCAGGCTTGTCCACCTCGGCGGGGTACAGATAGAGCCCTCCGCCCAGCAGCATCCGGTGCACGTCCGCCACCAGGCAGCCTGAATAGCGGCCCGCATAGGGCCGGCCGGTTTGCTTGTCACTGGCCTTCAGGTACTCCACAAACTTCCTGGTGCATTCCGGCCATTTCTTCGCGTTGCCCTCGTTCACCGCATAGACCCGCCCCCTGGAGGGGATCTGAATATTCTCGTGCGACAGATAATATTCGCCGATCTCCGGGTCAAGCGTAAACCCATGCACGCCGTGACCGGCGGTAAAGACCAGCATGGTGCTCGACCCGTACATTATATAGCCGGCCGCCTCCTGCTTCGTGCCCTTGCGGATCATTTCCGCCTCGGTCGGCAGCCCCTTGCCGTCATGCCTGAGAATCGAAAAGATCGTCCCCAGCGGCATGTTGACATCCGTATTGGACGACCCGTCGAGCGGATCGAAGAGCAGCATGTATTTTCCAGTGGGCCAGTTCTCCGGCAAGTGGACGGGCTTTTCCATTTCTTCCGATACCAGCGCGCAGACCAGCCCGCTGTATTGGAACACCTTGAGAAACGACTCGTTGGCGATTTCATCCAGCTTCTTGACGGCCTCCCCCTGAACGTTCGTTCCTCCGGTGGTGCCGAGAATGTTGACGAGGCCGGCCCGCCGCAGATCGTTGGCGATCATTTTTCCGACCAGCCCGATCTGGGCCATCAGGAGGGAAAATTCCCCCGTCGCCCCGGGATGGGCCGCCTGCGAGCGAATGATGTGTCGTGTGAGCGTGCTTGGTAACGGCTTCATCGTTGGTCCGGTCTCATTTTATGAGAAAGTATAGCGGTTTTCGGATGATCCGGCAATCAACGCAGACAGGTTGAGGTCAAGGTTAAGATTGAGGATAGGAAATTTTGATCCTCTCTCCACTTAGCCTCAACCTCAGCCTCAACCTGAGTCCACGCCTCAGCCTTCCCGGCATCCGGCTACGGCGACGGCTTTGCGCCGAATCCATCAACCAGATCGGCCACCACGGACCCCACGACCACCCTGGCCTTCATTTTGACCGGAATCCTGCGAGCGTCATTCGTGAACCACACCCGGATGTTGCCTTCGTTCAGGAAAATTCCCTGAAACGGCATGATCGCCAGCGCGCGGATCGCCTCCACATCGCCCCAGGGCCCCCTGACCTTCTCAATCGCTTCGATGCGGACTTCGAGGCGGTAGTTTTTCTTGTCATGGTGCACCGTCATTGATTGCGAAAACCCCGGCTGCAACGACGGCATGTTCCGGATCGCGTACAGGCAGGAAATGGAATCCTGCGTGCCTGACGGGATCGGAATCGTCGTGGGCACCCCGTCCTTGATCGAGAGCACGTTTCCCTGCGTGTGGTGGAAGGTGACGTCGAAATCGTTCTTGCGTCGGCCTTCCCGCCGGCGGAACAGCAGCCGTTGCGGCAGGAAGGTCTCCGCATCCACGACAGACTCGACCCGGTTGTCCACGGCATAGAACTTCGTCACCACCGGGCTGGACATCGCCGTGGTCAGGAACCGCAGCATCTGCCGGCCGTTCGACGGCGGCGCATGGCCGACTTCCATCACGGCGGTGGCGGCGTGCAGGCCCAGCCATGACACCCGGTACGTGAATCGTTCGCCCGCTGCGAAGCCCGGCTTGAGTACAGACGGAGCATCCGCCGCGTCGCTCGCAGACGCGACCAGGAGCACGGCTGTGAGCAGCAGGAAAAAGAAGCGACGCAGGCAGGCGGCGGATGGAGAGAAGAGCAGCACCGTCAGATCGCGAACGAGCGGCGCGCATCCGCCAGCTCGGTTTCGATCAGTGTGCGGATGGCCGTGAGGCGGTCCGGCGAGGAGGCTTCAAACCTGAGCACGAGAGCGGGCTGCGTATTGGAGGCCCGGATCAGTCCCCACCCGTCTTCGAATACGACCCGGATGCCGTCGATCGTGATGACCTCGCGAATCCTGGGCTCCTGTGCCGGATTGACGGACCTGGCCCGTTCCGTCAGACGAGCCTGGACCTTTTTCGCGAGATCGAACTTGACCGCATCCGGACAATCGACCCGAATCTCCGGCGTCACCGTCGTTTTGGGAAGATCGGCGAGCAGGGAGGACAGGGGCTTGCCGGCTTTCGTGAGAATCTCGATCAGCCGGCACGAGGCGTAAATGGCGTCGTCGTAGCCGAAATAGCGGTCGGCGAAGAACATGTGCCCTGACATCTCGCCGGCCAGAGCCGCGCGCTCTTCTTTCATTTTGGCCTTGATCAGCGAATGGCCGGTTTTCCACATGATCGGGCGGCCGCCCCGGCGCTGGATGTCGTCATAGAGGCTTTGCGACGCCTTGACCTCTGAAATCACCGTGCAGCCGGGCTTCTCCGCCAAAATGTCGCGCGCGTAGAGCACCAGCAGCCTGTCACCCCAGAGAATGTCGCCGTGCTCATCCACCGCCCCGATGCGGTCGGCGTCCCCGTCGTAGGCGATCCCCACATCGGCCTTCGTCTCACGGACCTTGCTGATGAGGTCCTTGAGATTGTCCTCGACGGTCGGGTCCGGATCGTGATTCGGAAACCGCCCGTCGACGTCCTCGTACATGCCGGTGACACGGCAGCCGAGCAGGCGCAGCGCGGCCGGGCCCACAGGCCCGCCCATGCCGTTGCCGCAGTCCACAACCACATGAAGCGCGCCGGCCTTGACGTGCGCAAACGACTTTTTAATGAAGGCCATGTAGTCCGGAATGATGGGATGTTCCGAGACCGTACCATGCCCGGTCACGAAATCCCCCTTGTCGATGTCGTGTTTGAGAGCCTGGATGGCGGCTCCGTGCATCGAGTCCTTCCCCAGGCACAGTTTGAACCCGTTGTACTGGGGCGGGTTATGGCTGGCCGTGATCATCACGCCGCCGCCCACCGGCAGCGTGAAGAGCGCGTAGTACAGCAGCGGCGTCGGGCAGACCCCGATGTCCACCACGTCCAGCCCGCAGCCCAGCAGGCCCTTCAGCACCGCCGCGCGCATCTGCATCGCGCTGGTGCGTCCGTCGCGCCCCACGGCCACGGCCTTGGCGCCCGCACGGACGGCAAGCGAGCCGTAGGCACGGCCGATGCGCTCGGCCATGTCCTCCGTCAGCTCCTCGCCGACGATGCCCCGGATGTCGTATTCGCGGAAAAGAGCCATGTGTGCGTTAGGTCAGTTGAGTCCGTTTAGTCCGTTGGATCTGTTGCGGCCGTCTGTTGCGCAGATAACGGAGCATCCCGTCTATGACTTTCCTGGTGGCTTCTGATTGCTGGTAGGCCACCTGAAAATCATCCTGCCCAACGAACTTTCGATCACATGCTACATAGAGACAAGATTGCAATTCGGAAACCGACCGTCTGGCATAACCAAGAAACCGTTTGAACTCTGGGTTGGACTGACTTCCAAATCCTTCCGCTATATTGTTCATCACTGAAATTGCCGCACCAGTCAGTTGATCCCGTAATCGTCTGTCACGACTGACGTGTTGATTTTCACAAATATCGTAGATGAGGCCTGTTAAAATTCTTGCCTGCTTCCAACAGTCAAGATCTTCGAATCGTTCGATTTTCACAGATTAGTTTTGTCCTATGTGGCCGCTATTTACGATAACGGGCTCAACTGACTTAACCGACTAAACTGACTCAACGTCTTTCTCCCCGTCCATAATCGTCCTGATACCGCACAATGTCGTCTTCGCCGAGGTAGGGCCCGTCCTGCACTTCGATGATATGCAGGGGGATTTTGCCCTGATTTTCCAGCCGGTGTTTCGTTTCCCTGGGAATGCCGGTGCTCTCACCGACCTGCAAATCGAACCGGCGCGCGCCGCACGTCACCCGCGCCGTCCCGGCGATGACGACCCAATGCTCACTGCGCTGATGATGCAATTGCAGCGAGAGGCGGCCGCCGGGATTGACCGTCACCCGCTTCACCTTGTAGCCGGGTCCCTCCTCCAGGACCGTGTAGGAACCCCATGGGCGCACCACGGTTCGATGCTCCAGATGTTCCGGCGCGCCCTGCTGCTTGAGAATCCCGACAATCTTCTTGACGTCCTGCGACTTCGTTTTCGGGCAGATCAACGTGGCATCCGGCGTGTCCACCACGACCATGTCTTCAAGCCCGATCGTCGCCACCACCCGGCGATCGGCATACAGAATGGAATTGCGGCTGCCGATATCGATCACGTTTCCACTGACGACGTTTCCGGCCTTGTCCCTCGGCGACACCTCTTCCAGGCTGCTCCAATTCCCGACATCGGACCATCGAAAGTCGACCGGAATCATGGCCGCCCGGGACGACCGTTCCATCACTCCGTTATCGATCGAAATCGGCGTCAGCGTCCGGTAAATGTCGGCCGCCTTTCCCTGGACTGTCCGCACGGGACCCCGCGACGCGATGGCCTTCATCCCTTTCGCCAAACCGGGCTGATGGCGCGCGATCTCCTCCAGCACGGTGGCCGCACGCCAGATGAAAATTCCGCTGTTCCAATAGTAGTGGCCATCTTTCAGATAGCGGGCCGCCGTGGCCTCGTCCGGCTTTTCCACAAACCGCTTCACGGCATAGCCTGCCAGCTTGCCCTGCCCGGCCAGCTTGCGCTGCCGGTTCGGCTGAATGTAGCCGTAGCCGGTTTCCGGCCGGCTGGGCGGCACGCCGAATGTGACCAGATAGCCTTTGCCCGCGAGAACCGTGCCGAGCCTGACCGCCGCATCAAACCGTCCGTCCTTGTGAATCACGTGATCGGCCGGAACCATGAGCATGACCGCGTCCGGATCGCGCTGGAGCGCCTCGGTCGCCGCCAGGGCGATCGCAGGCGCCGTGTTGCGGGCTTCCGGTTCGAGAATATAATTGTCTTTCAGGCTGTCCTTCCATTCGCCGAGCTGGACACGGATCGAGTCCGCTTGAGCCGGCGTGGTCGAGATCAGAACCCGGCCCGGCGGGGTGCACCGCAGAGCCCGCCGCATGGTCTGCTGAATCATGGTTTCCTCTCCCATGATCTTCAGCAACTGCTTGGGGTAGAGATGCCGGCTCAGCGGCCAAAATCGCGTGCCGCTTCCGCCGGCCATAATGACCGTGTACAGGTGGGGAATCGGTTCGGGATTCGAGGTTCGAGGTTTCATAAGATAATGTTGAGCCGGTTTTGCCTGTTGAGTCAGTTCAGCCTGTTTGGCCGGTTGGGCCTGTTGCGCCAGTTAACGGGCATAACAGGCCTAACTGGCATAACGGGCCTAACGCTTAGACCTTCCAGGGGCTGCGCCCCTGCGCCTCCAGAA
>MHEU01000055.1:51834-52078 GCA_001805245.1 Nitrospirae bacterium RIFCSPLOWO2_02_FULL_62_14
GCAGCGCGACAAGATCGTTGATATCGTCGCCCATGTAGGCGACTTCCGCGAGCGTCATGCCATGGCGTGCCGCCATGTCGCGCAGGACGGGCAATTTATCCATGACACCCTGATGCACTTCCGGGATCGCCAGCTTCTCCCCGCGCCGGGCCACCAGTTTGGTATTCTCCTGCGTCACGAGCGCGGTAACTAGACCGGCACGCTGCAGCAGCTTGATTCCCATGCCGTCCTGCGTGTTGAACTT
>MHEU01000055.1:52101-61753 GCA_001805245.1 Nitrospirae bacterium RIFCSPLOWO2_02_FULL_62_14
CCGGCATCCGTCAAGACACCATCCACGTCCGTGGCGAACAGACGGATGCCCTTGAGAGCCTGCGCCGGCGACGACCGTTTGGTATTTTTCCTGCCCATGTTGCGTCGGGAATTCGGCATGGAGTGTCGGCGTGCGCGGACTTCTCAGCGGGAGATTAGCAAATCCGTTCGCGGGAACACAATCACCGGTACCTGGGCGTCTTCAGGAGCTGAAGGTCCGCCTCCACCATTTCCTCGGCCAGCTCCTTGAATTTCACCCGGCAGGACCATCCCAGCTTGTTCTTGGCCTTCGTGGCATCACCCAGCAGCAGCTCGACCTCGGCCGGCCGGAGGAGCTGCGGATCCAGGACCACGTGGTTGCGATAGTCGAGCCCGGCATAGGAAAACGCGGCTTCGGCGAACTCCCGGACCGTGTGCTGCTCGCCGGTGGCGACCACGTAATCGTCCGGTTCGTCCTGCTGGAGCATCATCCACATCGCGCGGACATATTCGCGCGCATGGCCCCAATCGCGACGGGCATCCAGATTTCCGAGATGCACTTCCTTTGCCAGCCCCAGCTTGATTTTCGCCACATGGGACGTGATTTTTCTCGTCACGAATTCGAATCCCCGGCGCGGCGATTCGTGATTATAGAGGATCCCCGACGTTGCTTTGATGCCGTAGGCCTCACGATAATTCCTGGTCAGATCGAACCCTGCCACTTTCGAAATGCCGTAGGCAGACCGGGGATGGAACCGTGTCTGTTCGGTTTGTGGCACTTCCGCCACCTTGCCGAACATCTCGCTGGATGCCGCAAAGTAGAATCGACAATCCGGCGTGGCATCCTTCAACGCGGCCAGAACGTAATGGGTCCCATTGATATTGGTGTTGAGCGTGGAGAATTCATCCTCGAACGAATAGGCCACAAAACTCTGGGCGGCAAGGTGATAGCATTCCTGCGGCTTCACGTCCTGAAAAACCCTGAAAATACTGGGGAAGCTTTCCAGCGACGCCGCGTGCAGGCGGAGCCGGTCCTTGAACGCCAGGAGCCGCCACAGCCGGTGTTCCGGATCCTCGATCGCCACCCGGCGCACGATGCCGTGCACTTCGTAACCCTTTTCGAGCAGCAGCTCCGCCAAATACGATCCGTCCTGACCCGTGATGCCGGTGATTAATGCCCGCTTCATGATACCTCCAGGGGTACAGGGGTAGAGGGATAACAGGGGTAACAGGTGCCTGTTATCTCTTTTGTACTCCTCCGCCTCTACTCCTTACCCCGATTGTCCTGTTATGCTAGTTAAGCCTGTTTGCCTGTTGATCTCGTTTGTTTGGTTTTTCTGGTTTGTCTCGTTTTTCTCGTTTAATTGATTCTAACCAGATAAACTAAACAAACCAAAGAAACCAGAGAAACATTTTTACTCTCTACCCCCTTACCCCTACTACCCCTGCTTCAAAGAGCTCTTCACTTAGCCTCAACCTCGACCTTAACCTGACTTAGAAACCGGCTCAGCGCATCCTTCCAATGGGGCAAACTGATCCCGGCGTCAGCCAGCACGCGATTCGACAGCACCGCATAGAGCGGCCGTTGAGCCGTTCGCCCGGACTCCGCCGTCGAAATGGGCTGCACGCGGGCGGGCGATCCCGTCAAAGAGACGATCTCGCGGGCCAACTCATACCAGGTGCAGTCGCCGGCTCCCGTGGCATGAACGATGCCCTTCAGGTTCGTACCGAGAACCTGCTTGATGGCCGACGCCAGATCGCCGGCATGCGTCGGAGAGCCCCGCTGGTCGGACACAACCCGAAGCTCCGATTGCTGCGACGCCTGCCGCATGATCGTTTTGACGAAGTTCTTTCCATGAGTCCCATAGAGCCACGCCGTGCGTATGACGAGCGCGTTCGGGCAATGCGCCAATGCCTGCTGCTCACCTTCATATTTGGACCGGCCGTACACGCTCAGCGGATTGGGCCGGTCGGTCTCGCGGTACGGCACGCCCTGGCGCCCATCAAACACATAATCGGTCGAGAGATACAGCAGGCGGGCTCCGGCGGCCGCCGCACCCCTTGCCACGCGTTCGGTCCCTACTGCGTTGACGGCCATGGCCTGAGCCGGCTCCCGCTCCGCGCCATCCACATCGGTATAGGCCGCCGCATGGATGATGACATCGGGCTGTGCCGCTGTCACTCGTTTTTCAACGCCGGCCTTCGTGACATCGAACTCAGGCAGGTCCGCGAGCGTCAACTGTTGATCCTGCAAGACGTGTTGCAGCTCGTGGCCCAACTGGCCGCTGGCGCCGGTGATTAGAATTCTCATGGGACTTGGTTTGTCTGGTTTTTCTGGTTTGTCTTGTTTGTTTGGTTTATCTGGTTCATTTAGTTTGTCTGGTTCGAAGTTCTCCAGACCAGATAAACTAGATAAACCAAAGAAACGAAAGGAACACCCCTACACCTTACCCCTCTATCCCTACTACCCCTTTACCCCTTGCTGCAATCGCTTGCCGTACATCTGCTCGTAATAGGCCTTAAACTCACCCGTCTTGATCTTTCGCCACCAGGCGGTCTGCGTTCGATACCAATCGATGGTGTCGCGCAGGCCCTGCTCAAACGGCACAACCGGCGTCCACCCCAGTGCGCGGGCGCGACTGCAGTCCACGGCATGCCGGCGGTCAGGGCCTGGCCGGTCCTCTACGAACCGGATCAGGGATTTTGACTTGTCGAGATGGGAGAGGATCGCCTCCGCCACGGTCAGGTTTTCCTCCTCGTTACCCCCGCCCACGTTATACACGGTTCCCGGCTCGCCATGCTGCAGAACGTGCTCAATGGCCGCGCAATGGTCGAACACGGACAGCCAGTCCCGTCGGTTCCGCCCGTCTCCATATAATGGAAGCGGTTGGTCCTCGATGGCGTTGGTCACGAACAGCGGAATGAATTTTTCGGGGTATTGATTCGGTCCGTAGGTGTTGCTGCCCCTCGTGACCAGCACGGGGAATCGATAGGTCGTCCAATAGCTCAGTGCCAGCAAATCCCCTCCCGCCTTGCTGGCGGCATAGGGGCTGCGGGGGGCCAGCAGGTCCGTCTCCCTCGAATGGCCGGTCTCCACGCTGCCATAGACCTCGTCGGTGCTGACCTGTAAAAATCGCATCACGCCCGCCCGGCGGGCCTCTTCCAATAGCACACCGGTACCCACGACATCGGTCCGCGCAAACGCGGACGGGTCTAGAATGGACCGGTCCACGTGGGTCTCCGCGGCGCAGTTGATCACGGCCTCGATCCGGTGATCCCGCAGTACCTCCTCGACCGTCTTAGCCTCGCAGATGTCGCCCTGCACGAACCGATACCGGGGATGGTCTGCTACATCCGAAAGATTCTCCAGATTGCCGGAATACTTGAGCGCATCCAGGTTGACGACCGCATGGTCGTGGCCGAGTAGGCGGCGCACCAGATGCGACCCGATGAATCCGGCACCGCCGGTGACGAGAATGTTCATATAGAAGGGGTAGTAGGGGTAAAGGGGTAACGGGGCAAAGGGGTACGGAGGGAGCGGGATACGGCGTTAGACATGACAGCTAGATCCAATCAAGGCCGCAAGTTCTTTGCGACAAAAAAAGGATGCCTTTTCCGAGTCCGAAGGGCGTGGGTCAGCCTTGCACATCGTTTCACCATGCTTCGACTGGAAGACCATCAATTTCTTTGAAATGCTGATCGCGGGAAATCACCATCAGCCCGTGCTGCTAAATCCTTGTCCTCGGTTACAAAGATTCGGTTTTCACGCAACGCGAGATCGAGGAGAATTTCGTCTTCTGCAGGTGGGTCAATGTCTAATGCCAGTCGGACATCATGTTTCAGATCCGTCAGCAGTCCACAGAGAGACCGCGAACAGACGCAGACATCGAGCAGGAACTTCATCAGGATTTTGCAACCGGCACCCGCTCATGCACTTGCTCCCCCGTCATGGAGCGGTAGGCGAAGAGCAAGCAGGCCTGAATATCCTCTGGCTCCAGAAACGGGTATTCCCTGAGAATGGTCTCCGCCGTCTCGCCGGCCGCGAGCATTCCCAGGATATGCTCCACCGCAATCCGCATGCCGCGGATAATGGGCTTGCCGCCAAAGATCTTCGGGTTGACTTGAATCCGCGCCAGCAATTCGGCTTCAGCCATAGTCGCCTCTCTTTCTTCGTCTACCGCCATCCCGTGCCACGGAGTGTGTTTCCGCAGCGTATCACAAAACCAGCCCCCCGGAATCCACCCAAACCCCGCCTTCATCCCGTTCCCCAGTACCTGCGAGGCGGCGTGCACAGACAGGGTCCCGTACGATGTCCTCGTCGAGATAGAGCGTTAGGACTGCCGCCGCACTTTCTCCTCGGGGTTCTCCGCAAGCTCGCGGTCGACCTCTTCGCGGTTATCGTAGTAGTAGGCAAGGGCGTCATGGACCTGAGCCAATGTCAGGTGCGGGAACCGCGCCACCAATTCCTCGGGGGTCAAGCCGTGGTACAGAACATAGGCCACCACCGATCGGACAGGGAACCGCGTCTCGGAGATAATGGAACTCCCGCCGCAAATCTTTGGATCGCTGGTGATATGGGGATGGGCAATTTTAGGCATCGGTTCACTCCCTGCTTTCAAGAAAAACATACAGGCCCGGCGGAGTCAATCCTTCGACTACCCCGCCCTTCCGGACGGGGCTTGCTCAGGATTGACGCTGAGCGGCGCCTGTGACCCCGCTCTTCCGAGCGGGGCATGGGCGCCGTCGAAGCGTCAAGGCAAACGGTAGAAACTGCGGCGGACCAGGGTAGTTGGATCAGGGGTTGCCATGCCTAGTTTTTGTTCCGTTGCTCCAGAAGCAACGCCCTGAGTTCTTCATAGACGGTTCGGCGCGGACCGACATAGACAACATCAACGGTGAATTCGTCGTCGTTGGGATGGAAAATCACGCGATACGTTCTGATCCGAAACGACCAATAACCGGAAAGCTCGTCATGGAGGGGGTAACCCAGAAGGGGGTTGTCGAGAAGGATACGGATTCCTTCCCGGATTTCTTTCTTGATCAGAGGATGGAGCCTGCCAACCCTCTCGGCCGCCTCCGGCGTGTACCGGGCACGCCGGGCCTTCACGCCTCGGCGCGACCGAAGACGCGCTCATGAGTAACCCATCGCCCCCCCTTGGCCTGCTTGAGGGACCGCCTGAGGGAACGCATGGCTTTCTGATCGCTCAGGATCTCGATCGTCTCCATCAGCCCCTCAAACTGCTCCATGCTGAGCAGCACCGCCGACGGAACACCCTCCCGGGTGATGGCCACGATCTCATGTTTTGCCTTCAGATCGCGAACAAGGTTCAACAATCGGCTTTTGGCCTCTGTCACGGACACGAATTGATCAACGTGCGGCATCGTCTCTTTCCTCAATGACTCGATAAATAGTCATCATAATGACCAGACACACAAATTGCAAGACGGAGGGCAGGCAGCTCCGGTGACTAAAATACGCATGGCTTTATAAGGATAACGGGGTATGGGGGTAGCGGGGTAACGTAAAAAATCTCACTTCAGTCTTTTTTGTAAGGCTATCAGCAGTGCATTCAACATACGGCTGACCGATTCGCTTATCGACTCCAATTGCTCATACCTCTCAGTCTTTCCATATCCAAGATCGCGCGAGAGCAAGAGATAATACCGCGTTTCCTCCAATGAGCCTCGAGCCATCGATAAAAACTGAACGTACTCCTTTGTCGAGCGGCGAGAATTGCCCTCCACAATGTTGGCCGGAACCGAAACTGCAGCCCGACATAATTGGTTGGTCAAACGGAATCTTTCATCGCTCGGAAAGCATGCGCTTAGCTTGTATATTTCCAGAACCATTGCGTGAGCCTTCTGCCAGACCTCAAGATCTTTCCAATGCACGTATGAACCTCCTTTAGCTCTCTTGCCTCACCCTCCCATTACCCCGGTTATCCCGTTATCCCCTTACCCCTCTCTGTGCCTCTCCTGCCCCTTACCCCTTTTATCCCTTACCCCTCTACCCCCGTCATTTTATTTGCCCCCGTCTTGGCGACCAACTGGTTCGCCCGGTGCAGCGATTCAATCGTCCCGGCGTCCGTCCACCAGCCGTCGAGGAGATCCCACGTGAGCTGGCCGGCCTCGATATAGGCGTTATTCACGTCGGTGATTTCCAGCTCGCCACGCCCTGACGGCTTCAGCGTCTTGATGATGCTGAAGACACGGGCATCGTAGAAGTAGATCCCGGTCACCGCATAGGACGACTGGGGACGCGCGGGCTTCTCCTCGATCCTGACGACCTGCTTGCCATTCAGAACCGGCACCCCGAACCGCTGCGGATCCTCCACCTGCTTGAGCAGAATCTTGGCCCCCTCCTTTTGGTCTCGAAACGCCTGCGCCGCCTTGACGATATTCCCCTCAATGATATTGTCGCCGAGCACCACGCAAATCGGCTCTCCGTCCGCAAAATACTCCGCCAGCCTGAGCGCATCGGCAATCCCGCCTTCGCCCTCCTGGTAGGTGTAATCGAGGTGTTTGAGCCCGAATTCCTTTCCGTTTCCCAGCAGCCTGAGAAAATCTCCCGCGTTGTTACCTCCCGTGACCAGGAGGATTTCCTTCACCCCGGCATTGACCAGCGCCTGGATCGGATAGTAGATCATCGGCCGGTCGTAGACCGGCAGGAGGTGCTTGTTGGTCACCTTCGTCAGCGGCAGCAGCCGCGTTCCCAGTCCGCCGGCGAGGACGATGCCCTTCATAGTTCCACCATAAACACGTTGGGCCAGTTAGGCCAGTTTAGCCGGTTGTGCCCGTTCAACCTGTTATGCCGGTTTCGCCCGTTTGGCCCGTTGGGTCCGTTTGGCTCGAAGATAACGAAGAAGTCCGTCGATGATTTTCCTGGTTAGCTCGGACTGGTCGTAGAGGGAGCGAAAGTCTTCCTGGGTAATAAGCTTTCGGTCAAGCGCGACATAGCCACAGGATTGGACTTCTGAAACGGACCGCCTGGCATAGGAAAGAAACCTCTTGAACTCCGGGTTAGATTGACTGTCAAACCCTTCTGCTATGTTGTTCATCACCGAGACGGCTGCGCCAGTAATCTGGTCCCGCAGTCGCCCGTCCCTTCCAATGCTCCGAGTCTCGCACAGGTCATACACCAGGTTCGCCAGGATTCGCGCCTGTTTCCAACAGTCCAGATCTTCGAAACGCTCGATTGTCATGGGTTAGTTTTGTCTGTTGAGTCCCTTGTGTTGGTTTCGCCCGTTATGCCGGTTTGCCAGTTAACCGGCCCAACTGGCTCAACCGGCTCAACTGGCTACACCAAAACCTTTCGGAAGTACTCGATGGTTTTCTTGAGTCCTTCTTCTAATGGCACGCGCGGTTCCCACCCGAGCAGGGCTTTTGCCCTGCGGATGTCCGGGCGCCGGACCTTGGGATCGTCCACCGGCAGCGGCTCATGTTGAATCACGCTGCGCGAGCCGGTGAGCGACAACACGAGACTGGCAATATCCATGACCGTCAATTCGCGGGGATTCCCGATATTCACGGGGTCGTGCATGCTCTCCGGCCTATCGGCCGTCTGCTTTGAAAGAAACTCAGTCCGATCCGTGCGCTGCCCCACGCTCTTGTCGGACTCCACCATCAATAACGCGACGATGCCGGACACCAGATCATCGACGTAGCAGAAGCTCCGGGTCTGCAGCCCCTCTCCGAACACCGTCAGCGGCTTGCCCTGCAAGGCCTGCACGATGAAATTCGATACGACGCGCCCGTCGTTTGGTCTCATGCGACTCCCGTAGGTGTTGAAGATGCGGACGATCCGCGTATCGAGGCCATGGTACCGATGGTAGGCCATCGTCATCGCTTCGGCAAACCGCTTGGCTTCATCATAGACGCCGCGCGGGCTGATGGGATTCACGTTGCCCCAATAGGACTCAGGCTGTGGATTGACCAGCGGGTCTCCGTAGACCTCCGACGTGCTTGCAAGGAGAAACCGAGATTGCTTCGCCTTCGCCAACCCCAGCGCCTTGTGCGTGCCCAGCGCGCCGACTTTCAACGTCGCAATGGGATACTCCAGATAATCTTGCGGGCTGGCAGGCGAGGCAAAGTGCATCACCGCATCGAGCGGACCATCGACATGCAGATAATCACAGACGTTGTATTTCAGGAAGCTGAACCGTTCGTGCCCCATCAGGTGGGCGATGTTCTCCGGCCGGCCGGTGATGAAATTATCCAGGCACACCACGGCGTGCCCCTGCCCGATCAGCCGCTCGCACAAGTGGCTGCCCAGGAAGCCCGCCCCACCAGTGATGAGGATTCTCATTGTTGCAAGGGGTAAAGGGATATAGGGGTAGAGGGGTAGAAGGATAGACGATTACACATCAGAACCAAATCCGATCGAGCTCGCGATAGTCCCGGTCGCGATGGAAGATATGAGCGAGTGTGACCTCAGTTGAGCCTCGGCTGATCGCTAGATTAGATGGCGGCTGATCGTAAAGGTCACGTTCGCTGATTGAAAGCCTCCCCAGCGAAACGCTCACAGCCCGAGGCGCTTCGTAACCTCATCGAGATTCAAAAAGCGATCTTCCTTGAGGCTCTTGCTCAGTAACGCGGACTCGAAGCGATCCTCAAGGTTAAGGAGGGGTTGAGAAACTTTATCCCTAAAGACCACGTCCTCAGAGCGCGCTCCCTTCTTGATCATGGTGTCCTCCCCACGACCCTCTCGCACCCCTCCTCTATTGCCTCGGTCATGGTTCGCAAATCAGCCGGGCCGATCGCGCCAGAGAATTTCAAGAGGTCCTTGCCGGACACTCCTCCGACCGTAGGTACCAAGCCTTTGACAAATGCCAGGACTTTCTTCTGCTCCTCTTCAGGCAGCAGGGCCACTTGTTGAAGCAGCTCCTCTCGTAGCTTCGGACTCATGGCAAGAGCCTCCATTCGCAAATCCATTATCATACCCTCGCGATACTTCGTCAAGCGGCGAGCCCGCCATCCCTCGCTTGGCGTGTGCCGCGCGCTTGTTATCGTCGTATCGAAATAATCGCGCGCGGATAGAACCCTTAAGTGATTTCTTGAAACTACTGGCGGAGAGGTCCTTTGCCTCCAGTAGGCTTAGATGGCAAGCCTGCGGCCAGGCTTGCCGAAGCGGCGTATTGGCGGTTGCAGTAGAAGCCGTCATGAATAATGCGGGCTCACCCGACGGGCCTTCACGTCTCGGCGCGACCGAAAACGCGCTCATGAGCAACCCATCGCCCCTCCCTGGACTGCTTGAGGGACCGCCTGAGGGAGCGCATGGTTTTCTGATCGCTCCGGATCGCGATGGTCTCCATCAGCCCCACGAACTGCTCCATGCTGAGCAGCACCGCCGATGGGACACCCTCGCGGGTGGTGGCCACGATCTCATGTTTGGCCTTAAGATCGCGGACAAGGTTCAACAACCGGCTTTTCGCCTCTGTCACGGACACGAATTGATCGACGTGCGGCATCGACGCTTTCCTCAAGGGCTTGATAAATGGTCACCATACTTACCAGACACGAAATTTACAAGACCGCAAGAGCTCATCTCCTCTTCCCCCCGTATCCCTCTATCCCTCTATCCCTCTATCCCTTTACCCCTCTCCCCCTCTACCCCTCCTACCCCTCCTACCCCTCCTACCCCTTACCCCTTTTACCCCTCTCTTTACCCTCTACCC
>MHEU01000055.1:61770-69538 GCA_001805245.1 Nitrospirae bacterium RIFCSPLOWO2_02_FULL_62_14
CTACCATCTCCCTCGCCGTCCGATCCCATGTAAACTGCGCGGCGCGAATCGGACCGCGCGCGCGCAGATCGGCGGACAGGGCCGGATCCGACAGGACCCGCTGCATCGCCTTCGCCAATCCCTCCACATCAGACGGATCGATCAACAGCGCCGCATCGCCTGCCACTTCCGGCAACGAGGAGGCATTGGAGCTGATCACCGGGCACCCGCATGCCATCGCCTCCAGCACGGGAAGCCCGAAACCCTCGTAGCGGGACGGAAACACGAACAACGAGGCCTGCTGGTATAGTTCGATCAGCCGGTCGTCATCGACGACGCCTGGAAATCTCGTCTGCTTTTCAATCCCCAACGCAGCGGCCCGCTCGCGCAGTTCAGGCCGGCGGCGGAAATCCCCGACCAGCACAAGATCGTGCGCATCGCGCACCGGCTGCGGGAGGCGCCCGAATGCCTCGACCAGCGTCTCGACGTTCTTGGTCGGATCGGCTCCGGCCACGCTCAGAATAAAAGGCCTGAAGGTTAAGGATGAGGTTAAGGTTGAGATGGGCCTGGCCGATGAACCCATTTTTCCCTCAACCTCAGCCTTAACCTGCGCCGCGCCAGCCGGCCTGAACCGCTCCAGATCGATCCCCGGATAGACCACCGTGAGACGGCTTTCCGGCACCCTGAGATGGGCCATGATATCCCGCTTGGAACATTGCGAATCAGTCACCACGTGATCGATCCGATTCCATTTATCGCCGACGATCGCCTCTTCAAGCAGGCTGTTCACATTGCGCCGTTGGGCCAGGGAGGGAAAGAGCAGCGGCTTGACGTCATGCACCGTCGTGACAAACTTCGCCCGCTTCCACGCCACGCAGGAATCGTAGGGAAAATGCAGGAGATCGTGCGCCCCCGCCATGAACGGAACCGTTTGTTCCCAGAATCGACGCTTGAAGACGGGAAACCGGACCAGGCGGTATCGAACATTCGGGCGTTCAGGAAACCGATAGGACTCGTCCGGCATCAGGATCTCGTACCGGTTCTCCCGGTCGACCCTCCCGATGCCCTCGATCAGCCCCCGGCAGTAGCGTCCCAGCCCGACATTGAAATCGCGCAGGTGCCAGGCAGCGATGACGATTTTCACGGTTGCGTCGTGGATCGGGCATGGCCGCCCGGTGATGGTTCCACCAAGGCAAGCAGGACCACCCCGTCCTGCTCGTCGCGGAGTCGGTACTCGTGGGTGCCGGTCAAGTAGTCCATCAATGCTTTCCTAGCTGAAAGGAGGCGTGAATCTTGTTCGACCATCTTGAAATCGAACACTATACAATCAGGACGCCACCAGCCGAAGTTCTCTTCTATGGAGACCGCGAGTGGCGCGATCCGATGGCGGCTGCTCAGCATGGCCAGCATATTACCTTCCACCCTTACACTCGCACTTGACGGGACTTCCGCCAGCACGCGATTGATTGCCGCCGTATGGGCAGCATCTATCCGACTCAACCTGGGCCATTTTGCGAGGTAGATATTATTGATCAACAGCGCCAAAAACAGCACGCCCAGTATACGATTCGAGCGAAGGACGGTCAGGTCTCGTCTCTCCAGCATGCCCTTGAGTGTCGCCAAACCACACATCGCACTGTAAAAAAGGAATGGCAACACGCCAGCGGAGTAGTGATGCCCGAACTTATACAGACCGCCGTGCTGGCTCAGGAGCATCAACAGCGCGGGGAGCACGAGCAGTGTCGCCTCCCGCCAGGCCAGCAGCGGGAGAAACCCGACGGAATACAACAGAGCAGCAACGTACAAGGCCTTGTAGTCCTTGAGCAAGGCCTCATGGATTAAGAAGAACGGGTTTGTCGCAAGATTATATACGGCGGTCTTGAAGTCAGGACCGAGATTCGAATACCGGAACCAGTGGAGCAGTCCTTCATTTGACAGGTACGGCATCAATACGGTTACCTGGACTATAAAAAACAGGGCACCACCGACAAGCAGCCCCGTACCCATCCACCGAAGTTTGGGACGGAAACACAGCAAGTAGAGACCCACCCCGACAACACCCGGCGGCTGGCTTTCTTCGATACAGAGTGCGAGCACCGACAACGCCGCGACCAGCCAGTAACGCTCGGTATCCAGGCAGTAAAGGATCCACAAAAATACTGGGATGGCGAGCGCCATGGCATGGAAGTCACTTTCAGCAATGAGATGGAGGTACGGATTGAAGACGTACAGCAGCAGGGAGACGAGGACTATGATTGGGCTTCCAGTCAGCCGTTGCGCCAGCAGCCCCACAGCCACCGCGCCCGCGCCGAGTGCGACCGCCTGGCCAACAAGAAGCCACACCGGGCTTTCCCAAAGCGCATAGACCGGCGCAAAAATGGCAAGCACAGGTACAAAGTGATCGCCGAGGAAATTGCCGTTATGGAGTGAGTCGAAAAACAACGGCCCGTGAACCACATGCCACAGGGTGTTCGCATAGATAGCTAGATCGTAGGACGCGGCCGTGTACGTGTAATATTGCTTCAACGACAGATAAGAGACCACCACGGTGAGCAGGATGCTGATTGCCGTGATGATTTTCCAGATGGGGACGCGGCGTACCCGCTTCAGAAAACTGTCGATCGTCCTCTCCGATGATCCGGAGATCGCTACCCATAGTAAAAGTCCAGACCCTAGCGTCAGGAGCACGGTCTTGACGAGATTGAGGCGCACGGGCTTTAAACCCAGCAATTGGACATTGACATAGGTGAGCCATTCTTCAAGAAGGCCGATGGGGTCACCCATTATGGATCCTCACCGTTCTCCAACACCGACGTCGCTTATCTCTCTCCTGAAGGACCCTCCAGGCATTTCGTTGGGTACCCGGCGATCCGCAACAGTCCATCTGCTAACACGCGCCAAAAGTGAAGCAGCGAGAGGATGAAAGGAAGAGCGGCCTCACGTGTCTCCCCACAGTGGCGTGACCAATCGAATCGGAAGCGTGCTTTCAGGGATAAAGCCCCGGACTTGCTGTCGATCAGCGATTGTTCCGGACGGGTTCGCTGACATTCGGCACGTATGTAGGTACGAGGGTTGTAAGCTTCTGGATGATCTTTCCTGGGTGCGAATGAGAAAGCATACCTTCAAGTTCGAGAAGATGGCAGGTGAGTTCTTCATGACCAAATGGCAGGCGGCCCACCACCCTCATGATTTTCTCATGCGAAGTCGGCTCCACCTGTTCGCTGTGCTCATAAAGCTCCTCATACAACTTTTCGCCTGGCCGAAGTCCGGTATAGACAATCTTGATGTCTCGGTCAGGCACCAAGCCGGAGAGGATAATCATATTCCTGGCCAGATCCAGGATACGAATTTGCCCTCCCATGTCCAGAACAAACACATCCCCTCCCTGCCCCCTGGAGGTAGCCTGTAGAATCAGCTGAACCGACTCGGGAATGGTCATAAAATACCGCTTGACCTCCGGATGAGTCACCGTGACAGGACCACCCCTTTTAATCTGTTCGGAAAATAACGGAACTACGCTGCCGGTGCTACCCAGCACGTTACCGAAACGCACCACCATGAATCGTGTCAGCCCGCGATGATTCGATGCCTGAACGATAGATTCAGCCACTCGTTTGGTAGCTCCCATCACACTGGACGGGTTGACCGCTTTATCGGTCGAAATCAATACCACCCGGTCAACACGAGCATCCAGTGCAGCGTCGGCGATGATCCTTGTTCCAACGACATTATTCCGGACAGCTTCCGCGATGTTGCGTTCCATCATCGGCACATGCTTGTGCGCGGCGGCATGAAAGATCAAATTCGGCGAAACCGCGCCCATCATCGTACGAACCCGTCCGGAATCGGTCACGTCACCGACAATTGTCTGGATCTTCACCTGAGGAAAAAGATCGCGTAACTCCAATTCCAATGCATATAAACTGTTCTCGTGACGCTCGTAGAGGGCCAGCACCTCCGGTCGATATCGTGCCACTTGCCGGCAGAGCTCCGATCCGATCGATCCTCCGGCGCCGGTCACCACAATGCGCTTACCTTCCAACAGTGGGTGCAATTCCCGAAGATCCGTCTGCACGGGCTCCCGCTGGAGCAGATCTTCCAGGCTCATCGGCCGCACTTGCCGCATCGAAACCGGGCTGTCGAGAATCTGTTTCGTATTGGGGAGGGTTTTGATCGGGACAAGACAGGTTGCCGATGAGGCTAAAACTCGCTGCATCAGCGCCGGCGAGGCTGAAGGAATGGCGACCACCAGCTCCTTGACTCCAAATCGACGCACCAGGGATGGAATTTCTTCAATCGTGCCGCCGACGGGAATCCCGTGTATCGTGCGTTGCTGCTTAACAGGATTATCGTCGGCGAAGACGACCGGCTCGTACCGATATCGGGGATTCACGGTCAAGTCTCTCGCAAGCATCTCGCCGGTTTTGCCGGCTCCGACGATCAGCACGCGCGTTGTGCCCGAACCCGCCACCG
Source organism: Nitrospirae bacterium RIFCSPLOWO2_02_FULL_62_14 (assembly GCA_001805245.1). Lineage (GTDB taxonomy): Bacteria > Nitrospirota > Nitrospiria > Nitrospirales > Nitrospiraceae > 2-02-FULL-62-14. The sequence continues at coordinate 66,223 of MHEU01000055.1, forward strand.
TCACCCACTCGCGGAGAATCCGTACGCACCCCCTGATTCCTCCCAGAAAGACGATGCTCAAGAGACCTGTCATGATAATGACCGAGCGGGGATAGGCACTCCATCCCAAAATAGAATGGAGAAGCAGATAGGACGCACTGGCAGAAACCAAGCCTGCGCTCACAATCAGCTTCAGGTCATGGAAACCGACATATCTCCACAATCCACGCTCGATGCCGAAAATCCAGAAACCGATGATGTATACCATGGCAACAAGGGGAAGCCCTTGCACCATCAACCGCAGGTATTCCGGGCTGACTTGAGCCTCGAAACGAAAAACAAACGCGATCACGTTGGCAAGCACGACCAGACAGGTCTGGGTCAGCGTGGCAAACACCACCCTGAGCGGAGAAGGAACAGCCTCAAGGGTCTGCACAGCCCGTTGAAACAACAAAAATGAAAACTGTCTCATAGCCTAACGCCAGCGTCGTTTGATTGGCAATTGTCCTGCAAACAAAGAACCATCAACATATTAAGCTTGTTGGGCGACAGATATTCGGAATGATCCAGCAGCAATCATTGCAATGGCAACAAACACCCAGAACTGAACTGCCAGGGTTCCGACCAGCATTTGATCGAACATGATCCTGACCGCCATGCCACACAGACCCACACTTACTCCCAGCAAGACGGACTTGGCAAATACATCGGTGGCCTGCAAAAACCCTGCAAGGACTGTTTTTCCGAGACGCACTGCAAGCCACATAAAGAGGAACGCGCCAGGCAAGCCCACATGAAGGGCCAGCTCGAATAGGATATTATGAGTCCCGTGCGTCCGGACAGCTGCATGGCCGGGCGGAATATTTTCTTCCGGCACCTGGCCGAATAGCATCTTCGACGTCTCCTTGCCGTATCCGATGCCGACGACGGGATGCTCGGCGATACGTGGAAGCATGAAGGACCAGATATCCAGGCGGTGCACGATCGAACGGGTATCAAGCTTCAGCCGGATGGACGTCTGCGACTCCAGATGCCAAGAGCCGTCAGGCAATGTCACGACAGTGACTGAAAATATCGCTGCAACAAGCGTCACGCCAGAAATAATCGATGCCGCGATCAGCATCGACTGGCGCTTGACCAAGAGGGCAAAGATCCAAAGTTCTACAAAACATGCCAACAAGCCGGCGCGGGATTGAGCTAAAAACAGACAGCAGCCTGCGAGCAGCGCGTTAAAAACATACACGCCCTTTGCCCATGGTCCTTCTTCGTACCAAGCCAGAGCAGAAGACAAAGGAATCAGCAACACAAGATACGTGGTCAACCAGACCTCGGATGGAAGAAACGATGTCATTGTTTGCGGATTATTCATCTCATAGCGCATCAAACCGTAAAGGCCGACGACCAGCGACACACCGATAAACATCCACACCAATTGAATCACGCTGGTTCTGTCACGAATAAAATATATCGTTGCATAGAAAATCAAAACTTGCTTGAGGAGCTTGCCGAACTCCTGCAGGCTATATAAAGGATACGCTGCGAAAGGGATTGTCACGAGGATCCAGAGAACAAACGAGACCAGCGGGATATCGATGGGGGTCTGCACGATAAAATGCCCCCGGTTAAGAATGCACCACAATCCTAGAAGCACGAGCAGCACGAGGAACCCATTCCGCTCGATAAAAAACAGGGCCTTGAAAGGGAGGGAAAAGATATAGAGAAAAAGGCACCACCGTATGAGGCGGTCGAAATTGGGCAGTGCTAGAGCGGAACTTTTTAGAGGTGAGAGCGACGCTTCCATTAAACCGCAACCCTCTGACTCTTCGCCTTCAACTCTATTTTGCGGACTCCCTGTGCCAGAGCCACGTACGCAATGAACCAGGTTGCCAGGATGGCTAACCGGGTTGCGTCTGTCACGTGGACATATAGCACAGCCGTCGTTCCAGTGGCCAGCATGAGCGCATACTCGACCAGCATGGTTTTACGATGTCCCCATCCGACGAGAACCAGCCGCTGATAATAATGTTCCCTGTGGGCCTGCCAGAACTTTTGGCCATGCAGTATCCGGCGCAGCACGGTCACTGTCGCATCCACAATGAACGGCGAGAAAATCAGGACAGGCACCCACAGATCGAAGACTCCGTCATGGACGCCCAGCACGGCCAGCGACGCCGCCAGAAATCCGATCGGAACGCTTCCCACGTCCCCCATAAAGATCCTCGCCGGCGGGCGGTTGTAGAAAAGAAATCCAGCTGCCGCCATTGAGATCAGTAGAGAAAGCAGAAAGATCAGCGCGTGGCCTCCAACCCAGGCGATAATCGCAAGGAAACCGAACCCCAGCCATGTCATCCCGCCGGCAAACCCGTCCATGCCGTCCATGAAATTGTAAAGATTCGCCATCCATACGATGAACAGCACGGTCGCTGGAACAGCCAGCCAGCCGAGAGAAATCGCGCCGGCGGTTGGAATCGTAACGGCCGGTACCACCAGCCCAGCGCCGGCTACCACACCGCTCGCAGCTAGTGTATGGATTGCGAGCCGGACGCCTGCCGGCACACTCTTGCGATCGTCGAGAAACGACACCAGCCCGACCAGAACGACCATCCCGGCGATCCATACTCCGGTTTCCAGTCGAACCGGCCAATCGGCAGACCGGCTGTACAGCCCTGCCCATTCCAGCAGGGCAATACCCGCGAGACCAATTATCAGCCCTCCCCAGATCGCCAGCCCGCCGGTTCGCGGTGTCGGGCGGGTATGCAGCGAGCGCTCGTTGGGGTGATCGACAGGCCGCAGCCACGCCGTCATCGAGCACAGTCTTCCTGTCAGCCACGCAGCAGCCGCAAGAGCACCCGCTGCGCTGACGACCGTTCCAGCGTTCATGATCTCGCCGTCCGGTACCAGGAGATCATTTCCGAAAGGGCTTCCTCAAAACTGCGCACCGGCTTGTATCCCAACTCCCGAGAGATTTTCTCGGAACTGTACCAGGCCGATCCGGTCAACTTTTCCAGCGCGTCAGAGTCGAACATGAACCGCTTCCCCAGGACCTTCCCGATCGCATCGCCTGCAACAGCCAATGCCTTGAGGACCCACACCGGGGCATGCCAGGCAGGGATCTCCCTGCCCAGGCCCTTACAGATCATCATGTATAGTTCGCGCGTGGAGTAAGTTCGGCCGTCCGTGACAATGTAGCATTGGCCATTCGCAGCCGGAGTCTCTGCGGCAAGCACAGCCGCCCGTGCCACATCCTCAACATGGACCATGCTCCGGCGATTGCCGAGTTCAGGAAGCGGCGGGAAAACACCCCGGTCAATGGCCTCGATCATCCGAAACAGATTCC
>MHEU01000055.1:69546-80858 GCA_001805245.1 Nitrospirae bacterium RIFCSPLOWO2_02_FULL_62_14
TCGTGCGCTCCGCATCCAGCTTGGACCGGCCATAGGGCGTCTCCGGCTGACCATTATAGGACTCGTCCAGGCACCGGCTGCCCCCTTCACCCATCGCCTTGACACTGCTGAACAGCACGAACGCTTTCGCACCGCCGGCCACGGCACCCTCCAGCACGTGGCGTGTACCGTCCGTGTTGATCGCGCGGTAGACATCTTCATCGCCTCGAACTTCCTCTAACGCATGGGCTTTGCCGGCCAGGTGATACACAATTTCGCATCCGGCAGACGCCGCTTTCATGGCTTGCGGATCCCGCACATCGCCGGCAACGACTTCGGTTTTTTCGTGAAAGCCGCCCGGTGGACGGCCGGCATGAACCAACGCGCGCACGTCGCACCCTGTGCGCAAGAGCCAATCAACGAGATGCGTGCCGATAAATCCGGCAGCTCCAGTAACTAAAACACGCATAAGATCAGGTTTGTCTTGTTTGTTTAGTTTGTCTGGTTCTTCTTGTTCGTCTGGTATGTTTGGTTTGTTTGGTCCGAAATTCTCTCAACCAGATAAACTAGACAAACCCAATGAACCAAAGAAACAGTTTTTACCGTTCCAGCAATTCCCGATACACCGCCAGCGTCTCGCGCGCGACCTGTTCCGCCGAAAACTCCCGCGTCACGATTTCCCGGCCACGAGCCCCCATCCGAAGCCGCATCGCCTGGTCCTGAACCAGCGTGTTAATCGCCTCGGCCAGCGCCCCGGCATCGCGAGGCGGCACCAGCAGGCCGTTCCTGCCGTCCTGAACGATCTCGCGGCAGCCAGGCACATCCGTCGCCACAATAGGCCTAGCGCAGGCTGCCGCTTCCAGCAGGACTTTAGGGAGACCTTCCCGGTAGGATGGCAATACAACCACATGCGCCGAGGCCAGCACGCGCGGCATGTCGTCCCTGCGGCCCCACCACTCGACCACGCTGGTCGCCTGCCAAGATCGCAGTTGCTCCTGTGAAATACAGGCCGGGTTATCCTCGTCCACCATACCGACCAGGACGCCCCTGAGATCAAGTCCGCGCGCTTTCAATTTCCGCATCGCTTCGACAAACTCCCCCACTCCCTTGTCCCACAGCATCCTGGCCCCCAACAGAACGACAAGGGGCCCCGTCGGCTCCGGTGACGGGGCAAACGCGGTGGTGTCCACGCCGACGCCTCGTATCACCGATACCTGGATCGGCTGGACAATTCCATCCCGGATCAGCTGTTCACGATCGACGTCATTCTGTACGATCACGCGCGATCGCGGTAGCGCCAACGCCCACCGCAGCGCCCGTCCGATCAGAAACCGAAGGACCTTGGCGGATTGATGGTCTGTGATAAAGGCATACCCCAGACCGGCAAAGGCATTTACGACAGCCGGAACCCCGGCCAGTCGGGCGGCAATAGAGCCGTACAGCATCGGCTTCATGGCTACATGATGTACGAGATCCGGCTGCTCACGGCGATAGATTCGCACTAGCTCAAGCACCGACAGGAGTTCGCGAAGCGGTTGCCGATTGCGACGCCGCATGCGGATCGGAATGAGTCTGAAACCTTCCTTTTCGATCCGCGCGCCATGATCCTGCACGCGCGTGACGACCAGGACTTCCATCCCGGCATCGCGGATCGCCTTGGCCAGATCGAGCCGGTGCGACCAGAAATACCAGTCTTCCGTAATCAGAAACAGCACGCAGGGCTGGTGCGTCATGTCTGCTCCCGCCAGGCCTGAAACATCAGAACGCACCAGAGCAGATACTGCCAATTGCGACGTCCAGAAAGATGCTCCGACCATTTTTCTCTAATTGGACGGGGGTCAAAAAATCCATCGGTCCGCAACCGCCGCTCATCGAGCAATGACTCGCACCAGTCGCGCAGCGGGCCGCGCAGCCACGAATCAATGGGCACGCCGAAGCCCATCTTGGGCCGGTCGATCAACTCGCGCGGCACATACCGGTCGAGCACCTTCCGGAGGATCCACTTGCCCTGCCCACGCCTGATCTTCATTGACACCGGCAACCGCCAGGCAAACTCGACAATGCGATGATCCAGCAACGGCACGCGCGCTTCGAGACTGACCCCCATGCTCGCGCGATCCACCTTCACCAGGATGTCGTCCGGAAGATACGTCACGGTGTCCATGAACATCATCTGCTGACGAAAATCTTTCAATCCCGTCCGTTGCTGCGTCTCGTTAAAAATGGTCACAGGTTCCGTGGCTCCCGCCACAACCTCCGTTGGATTTTTCCAGAGGGACACCAGTCCCCAGTAGAGTGCGCGCGGATTGTCCATCGCCAGGACGTCCGCGAGTTTTTGAAGCTTGTCGCCTGGATTCTGCACCTTGATCGAGCTCGGAAGAAAAAATCCTGCCCGTCGAAACAGCGCATTCCACGCCTGGGGCGAGAGGGCGCGCAACGCCTGCCCTGCGCCCATGCGCACGGCTCTGGGCATCCATTCGATTCCACCCCAGATGCGCTGCCCCAGAAAGTACCGGTTGTACCCGCCGAACACCTCATCGCCTCCGTCACCGGACAGGCTGACCGTGACCTGCCGTCGAGCCAGTTCCGAGACAAGAAAGGTCGGAATTTGTGACGAATCCGCAAAAGGCTCGTCATACAGCGTCGGCAGCCGGGGAATGACGGCCTGGGCTTCCGCCGGCGTGACGTACAGTTCTGTATGATCCGTGCCAAGATGGCGCGCCACTTTGCTCGCGAACTGTGCTTCATCATAGGCCGTCTCATGGAAACCAATGGAAAAGGTCTTCACCGGCCGCGCACTTTGTGCCTGCATCAGTGCCACGACCGTGGAGGAGTCGATGCCGCCGGAGAGAAACGCTCCCAACGGAACATCGGCCACCATCCTCAGCTTGACGGCATCCCGCAGCAGCTCGTCCAGTTGAGCGACCGCGTCGTCGTCCGTGCCAAGGAACGGATCGGCCGCTCCCCGTTCCACCACATCCTGCAACGACCAATAGGGAACGGGACTGGGTTCGCGACCAATATCCTCCGGCTTGACAGTCAGCAGCGTGCCGGCTGGAAGTTTGTACACGCCGCGATAAATGCTGTGCGGCGCAGGCACATAGTCGTATCGCAGCAACAGGGCCAGCGCGTCGCGATTGATCTCCGCTTTGAAGGCCGGGTACGCTCGCAGCGCCTTCAATTCTGACGCGCACAGGAAGGTCGTGCCGGCCCAGCCATAATAGAGCGGCTTTTCCCCGAGACGATCCCGTCCCAGGAAAAGAGTCCGCGTCTGCCGGTCCCAGAGAGCAAACGCAAACATGCCGTTGAACCGCCGCACGGCTTCTTCGAGACCCCATTGGCTGATCGCCGCCAGAAAGACTTCCGTATCGGAGTGGCCGCGAAATGCATGCCGTAGGGATTCCAACTCTCGCCGGAGCGCGTCGAAGTTGTACATTTCGCCGTTGAAGACCATGACATAGCGGCCGTCAGCCGAGGTCATCGGTTGATGGCCTGCAGGAGACAAGTCGAGGATCGAAAGCCGGCGGTGGCCGAGCCCCAAGCCGGCCCGCTCGTCCAGCCAGACATCGCTGTCATCCGGTCCGCGATGATGCAGCCGGTACGTCATAGAACGCAGCACGGCGCGCGCATCTCCGCCCAGCGCATGGGGTTGCAAGAGACCGACAATACCGCACATTATTAGAGTAGGCTCAGGTTGAGGTTAAGGTTGAGTCGGAAATGAACAGGCATTACGATGCGCGTCTGCAGAGGTCGTCATAGAGAGATTGATACTGCTCAATGATCCGGGGCAACGCGTAGTTCTTTTCGACGCGTGCTCGCGCAGCCTGCCCCAGAACAGCCCGACCGGCATGACCTCGATTGATCAGATCCAACATTGCGCCGGCCAGGGCGGCTGGTTCGTGCCGGGGCACCACCAGCCCAGTCTCACCGACGATCGCCCTCGCGTCGCCGACGTCCGTGGTGACACACGGCACCTCGCAGGCCATGGCCTCCGCCAGCACCGTGGGGAATCCCTCGCCGAAGGCGGAGCTGAGGCACGCGAGATCCGCCCCCGGTAACAACCGATCGACATCCGTGCGAAGTCCCAAGAATTTTAACCGTCCGGCCAAACCCTGTCCGGCTGCCTTGCTGGAAAGGGTCGGCGTATCTTTTCCGATCAGCACAAAATAGGCATCGGCCCTCGCCCTTGCCACACGACCGGCCGCTTCCAGGAATGTGTCATAGTCTTTCATCGGATCCACTCGCGCGACCATGGTCACCACAATCGCATCAGCCGGCAGATCCAACTCGCTTCGCAGACGTTGCCGGGCAGCCGCATCCGGTCGAAACTGCTCCACGTCAACACCGTTGGGGATCACCGCCCACCGGCGAGGCCGATAGCCGGCTCGCTCGTGCAAGGCCTGACCCGCTTCGCTGTTCACCACCACCGCGGCCGGAATACGCGAGCACAACGCTAGCGCGCGCAAGACCCATCGCGTCTGGCCCGGGTAATGGCTGAGATCCATGTCGGAACATCGCAGATTCCAGACAAGCGGTGGGTTGCCGGTAACTCGGGACGCAAGGACAGCCAGCAGATCCGCATGATACAGCCAACTTTGCACCAACGCCGGCCGGGCCACCCTCAACAGCCGAATCAGTCTGAACAATCCACCGACGTCCGCTCTCGCTCTCCGCATGCCAAGACTTTCGACCGGAATGCCGGCGGCCTTCAGCTCCTTCCCCAGTTCGCCGTCCGTCGTGAGCGACACGACCTGGTTGGCAAAGCGTGTCCGATCCATCCCGCGCACCAGCCTGGCGAGCATCACTTCGGCACCGCCGGTATCTAAATCAGAAATGACATGGACAACGTGGATCATTTCATCATCGTCAATCGTTCGCGCGGATGCGACATCTGCCAACGCAGAGCCGCCGCGACGCGATCTGCAAGCAACAAGGGGCGCGAATGGCCGTCAGGATTTCCGCGAGGTTTTTTAAAGAGTTGCTCGATACCACTCGATCGTCTTCTGCAACCCGGCCTTAAACGGCGTCTCGGCGCGAAACCCGAATAACTGCATGGCTTTGCTCGTATCCAGGCATCGCCGCGGCTGCCCGTCAGGCTTGGACGCATCCCAGACAACCTGGCCCTTTAACCCGGTCAGCTCGACGATCTGATCCACCAGATCCCGGATGGAAATCTCCATGCCGGAACCCAGATTGACGGGCTCGCTCTGATCGTACCGTTCAGCCGCCAGCAGGATTCCTTCCGCCGCATCCTCCACATACAGAAACTCTCTCGTCGGCTTGCCGGTCCCCCAGACAGTGAGCGTCGACGGCGCAAGATTCCCCAGCGCGGGCATGGCCTGGGCATCAAAACACTTTCGTATCAGCGCAGGAATCACGTGCGACGTGGCCAGATCGAAATTGTCGCGAGGCCCGTACAAATTAACGGGAAAGAGAACGATCGAGTTGAATCCATATTGGGCGCGATATGCCTGCGACTGCACCAGTAACATCTTTTTCGCCAGGCCGTAGGGAGCGTTCGTCTCCTCGGGGTACCCGTTCCACAGATCATCTTCCTTAAACGGCAGCGGTGTAAATTTTGGGTAGGCGCAGATCGTCCCAATCGCCACAAACTTTTCAAGACCGACTTGCCGCCCCACCTCCATGAGTTGAGCGCCCATCATGAGATTGTCATAGAAAAACTTCCCGGGATTGGCCATGTTCGCCCCGATCCCACCGACCCGCGCCGCCAGGTGAATCACGATATCCGGCTTGGCATCACGATAGAGCTGCCGAACGGCCTCCATCTGGACCAAATCGCAATCCTGGCTTCGCGGGATCACGACTTCGCGGCAGCCCCGCTGGCGGAGCCTTTCCACTACAAAGGAGCCGAGAAACCCCGCTCCCCCTGTGACTGTTACACGCTTGCCTGACCAAAACGACATGGTCACCTCACATTCAAGTCCGGCCTGCCGCTACGAGGCAGGGTCGGAGATTGTCTTTGATATTCCCACTAAATCGACCGGACGCACGTTTTTGAAAAACTGTACGCACCGATATCCTCCCCATAGGAAACAAAACAGCAGAAGGGGATACACATGCCCAGTATGGCGGAAGGGCTCGACCAGCCTGACACTATAGAGATAGGCGGCGTACCACGTGCCCCAGAGCGACAAGAAGGGAACCCACCAATACTGAGGGGTCCGCCATAATGCTGTCCAGCCTGTGACAGTCAGACCGAAAGAAACCACAAAGATAAGCCCTGTCCAGACATTGAGATGCCGAAACACGGCTCGGTAACCACTGGCATGATGAAGGAATACAAGCCCTTTCAGATGAGGAGTCGCCGAGACGCTCATGTATCCAGTTGATTCCACCCACCCTTTTATTTGGCCCAACACCAGCGTGGGAATTGAATGCAGCCCAAACAAATACTCACTATATGTGATCCTCGGACCAGCATAGGGGTTAGCGGCCAACTCCTCTGTCGTCGGGAAACCAGGTGTTCCGTGACGATCAGGAAACTCCCAATTTGCATTCCATCGCGCATAGCCGTACGACGGCCAGGCCGGATCACCATGTACTTTGTACAAGCCATAGAAATGAGGGACAAATGCCATCACGGCGATCACCGAGGCGAGCGTAAGCTGCTCCCATCTCCAATGGCTGGGAGTCAGCAGAATATAGTCCTGTCGCTTTCGCCATAGATTCAAAATCCACCCTAGCCAAATGAGGGGCACAATAACTCCCAGGGCCGGCGATTGGACCAACGCCGCCAAACCGGTCATGACACCCAGCACCACCGCCCCCAGCCATCCGCGAGCCCATAACCAGGCACTGAGAACAGCCAAGAACATAAACGTCATGCTCTCAAGGCGTAATCCTCTGACCGCTTCATCTATCCACGCCGGGCTGAGAGCCATAATCCACGAAGCCAGAACGCCAAGAAGCCATTGCCCGCTAAGAGCCCATAGAAAGACCCCGCTAACAGCAATGAGCAGTGTCGAGAGACAGACGGTGTACAACATGATGGCCGGAAATGTATCTCCCCAGAGTCGGAACCACAGATTCAGCCCCGCGACGTGAAGCGGCTCTCGTTCATTGAATGTGCCGGAATAGAAGCCGTGTTCCTGTGTGAACCAGTCAAGACTCCGGGCATATCCTATATAGGCTCTGACATCGGGATCGGCGGGAAGCCCACGAGTCATGTCAAATAACTCCCAGCGTTGAGCCCAGCCGACTGCGGCAGCAGCCAGAATCGCCACGCATCCAAACCAGAGCTGCCAACTCCTTACCCCGCCCGCTCCTCCATGTTGAAAGGCTTTTCCCAACTGATGCTCGCTACCTTTGGGGGAGAGGTGAAAGTGAGGGGAATTTTCAAGACCGTACGACCGAGCAACGATGATCCATCCCCATCCGGCCAGACACAGCGCCAGCGCCAGTGCAAAGGGCCACAGGGCCGGCAACCTATCACTGTCGGAAAACCAGACAGCGGAAAAACGGTCCATGAGCAGTTGCTCTTCGGAAAGGTGGCTCGATGCAACAAGGACAAGCTCGGATGGACCGGCGATGGGAAGGCTGATGATCCTTCCGTCAAGATGACCACCAGGAATCTCATACCTGCTGCCCGGCTCCGCCCCCTGCACATGGACCGTCAGGGGTCCGGCGTCATAAACCCACAGACGGAGTTTCAGGCGACCAGGCGCCGAGCCGGGAAGCCGGATACGCAGCAATCCCTCCTCACCGCCCGCCAAATACCACCCATATCGTCCCCAGTGTCCGCCCTTCTGTTCAATCAGCCAAGAGGCTTGTGCCGACTGAACACTGCTCAAGCGTTCATCCAGTCCAAGAGAGGGCGGATCATGCAGGGCTCGACGCAGCTCAGAGATGAACGGCGGGAGCGCAACCGCTGCGATGAATACTCCCCAACATACAAGCAGCCATCCGATCCATGGAGCACGCTCTATCCGCACAACTCAACCCCTCTTTTCTAAGACCACAAAGATGCGGAATGCGAGAACACGGTCGAGGAACCCCAGTGCGCGCTCAAGGGTCAATAACGGACGCACGGCAAACATGGGTAAGAGCGAGGGATGGTCAAACCCCCCACTTAAGGGATAGGCAAAGAACGCCAGCCTGTGATGGACCCGCTTGACCAGCCCGGGAAACTGTCGTGAAAAGGTTTCGAATGACCGCTCAAAGAGGATCGTGGCCACCGCCTGGTTCGCGTCGAACGGCAGACGATCCGGATCAGGCGGACGTACCTGCATCGGGTCCTGCGAGAGATCCACCGGCTCGGGATGTAGAAACCGATAGACCGGCCATGAACACCAGGATATATAAGGATCCATGATGACGATCCGCCCGCCCACCCGCAATACACGGACCGCTTCGTCAAAGAACAGCCGCACATTTTCAATATGGTGCAGCACATCGAAAAGAACCAGGTTAGCAAGTGACCCGTTCCTGAACGGCAGTGCTTGACCGTCCGCCACGGCGTCCAGCCACGGCGCCTTCACAATGTCGGTGCAAATCACGTCGGGGGTGAACTCTTTGAGGTTTCCGGTTCCTCCGCCCAATTCGAGGGTCATACCAGGGACCAGATGAGATACCATTTCCCCATACCAATTCGTGTAGAGGGCGTGAAGGACTGGCTTTTGCCGCCAGATCGCGCGATGGCGGATGAGAATCTCTTCCGACATCAGAGCGATTTCAGGCGGAAAAATCCAAAAACCGTCATCCGGAGCAGCAACCAGCCGTGATAAAACCGGCGAATATTGGTGGTCCCGTACGTCCGGTCCTGGTAACGGATCGGCACCTCGACAATCTTGAGGTTGAGCTTGGAGGCCCCAAAGAGCAGATCGAAGTCCCCGAACGGGTCAAAGTCGCCGAAATAGGCCCGGCCCCGCTCGATGCGCCGATAGTCTTCCCGGAACAGCACCTTGGTCCCGCAGAGCGTATCCTTGATTCGTTGGCTCAGCAGCCACGAGAAGGCCATGCTGAAGAACTTGTTGCCGAGGAGGTTAAGAAAGCGCATCGCCTGGCCTTCCATCGGGTAGACGAGCCGGCACCCGTTGATGAATTCGCCCTTGCCGCTCGCAATGGCATCGTAGAATTTCGGAAGATCCTCCGGCGGCATGGTCAGGTCCGCGTCCAAAATCATAAGCACATCGCCGGTCGCATGGGCAAATCCCTTTCGAACGGCATCGCCCTTCCCCCTGCCGTCCTGCACAAGAAACTTGATATCGCGGTCGGGATAGACCTGCATGACGCGGCGGATCTCCTCCGGCGTCCCGTCAGTGGAATGCCCGTCCACAAAGATAATTTCCTGCCGCCCCCCGAACCACGGCAAGCGTCGGATAGCTGGCTCGATATTCCCACGTTCATTGCGGCAGGGGATGACGACGCTCGTGGAATATGCTGACCCCTCGCCACTCGTGTCATGCCCGACGCCCACCGCCCTTGCGACCAGATAATGACAGAGGCAACCAGCCCGGAATCCCGGAAGATAAGCCAAGAAACGGTTGGCCAGCCACGACAAAAGTGGAATCCAGACAGGGATCAACAGGCGACGCTCGCTTTTGACCGCCTCATATCCGGTCAAGGACAGCAAGTTGCCCAGATCGTCGGGAGCCAGCCAGTTTTGATGTTGCTGGGGCATCTTGAGCCCCAGCGTCTCTCCGAGCTTGAGAACCGGTTCCCAGAGGAAATTGTAGTAACTGATGATGATCCGGGTATGCGGAGCGCAGCATCGCCTGAGGCGCCGCAAGGTCACATCCACATCCACCAGGTGACCGACCACGTCGGCGAGAATAATGACATCGAACGTCTCGTCCATTTCCACCGATTCGACATCCGCCACACGGAACTCCACCTCCGGGTGGCGCGTCGCAGCCTGCTTGACCATTTCCGGGCTGAGATCGAGACCGAGCCCGCGCGAGGGCTTGACCGAAGCCAGCAGATCCCCCAGCCCACACCCGACCTCCAGCACCCGAAGCCCTTCGGGCACTAAAAACCGGATGTACCGTTGCTGATCTTCATAATAGCAGCGATTCCTGCGTTGCCATCGCTCGCGGTCGCGCGCCAGCACATCGAACCGCTCCCGGACAGCTTTCTTCTTTTCGTCGTCCCGGAACCCGTTCATCGCCCCACCACCGCAAGCGACTTGCCGGCGACCTGCTCCAACTCTTTCAGCGTCGCTTCGACCATCCGATCCACATTGAAATGCCTGACGATCCGCTCGCGTGTCTGCCGGCTCATCAGGGCACGTTTCTCCGCGTTCCACTCCAGCACCATGCTCCACGCCTTGCTAAGTGCCGCAGGATCCCGCGCCGGCACGATGATTCCCGTCTCTCCGACAATCATCCGCGAATCCCCGACATCTGTCACGACGCACGGCACGCCACAAGCCATGGCCTCGGCCACCACGTTGGGAAACCCCTCCCCAAAAGCCGACGACAGGGTCAGCAGATCCAGCGCGCAATAAACCGTCGCCACGTCGCTTATCGCCTCTTTCCACAGAATTCGTTTGCCCAGTCCCAGCCCCTCGGCAAGCCTCTCCAATGCTTGCCGACGCTCATCCGATCCGTTGCCGACGCACACGAAGCGGACGTCCTGCCGTTGCCTTCCCATCACCCCGGCAGCCCGCACGAACGTTTCCTGATCCTTCATGGGATCGAGACGGCCCACGACTCCGATCAGGAACTCGTGTCCACCGATGCCCCATTCCTTCCGCATCCGTTCGCGAGACGACGGATTCGGCCTGAATCGTTCGGTATCGATGCCGTTGGGAATGACCACCATCTTGTCCTTCGGAAATCCTCGCGCCGCGACATAGTCCCGTCCGGCCGTGGAATTGACGATGATCCGATCCGCGAACCGTGCCAGCGAACATTCGAGCTGAAATAAAATCCTGTCCAGCCAGCCATATTGCCCAAGATCCATGTTCGAGGCGCGCACACTCCAAACAATTTTTGCATGACCGAGCCACGGCTTGGCCATGATGGCCATCAAGTTCGCGCTGCCGAGAAACGCGTACAGCACCGATGGGCGACAGTCACGAGCCATCTGAATCCATCGCCACAAAAAACCCACGACGTCCCATCTGGTGCGTTTCTTGAGCGACCGGCACTCCACACCATGGCGCGTGAGTTCATCTCTCAGGGGACCGCCCTCGTAGAACGTCGCGACGCGCACAGGCACCCCGCTGGCCTTGAGCCCGGCGGCCATCATGACAAGTTGCCGTTCACTCCCACCGAAATTGAGCGAACGAATGAGGAAGAGCACTTGCACCACAGTGTCAACCTTGTCCGAGGTCCTGATGAACTAGGCGCATAACATAAATTCTGGTCGCG
>MHEU01000056.1 GCA_001805245.1 Nitrospirae bacterium RIFCSPLOWO2_02_FULL_62_14
TGTCGCTTCGGGCGGAACGGTCGAAATTGCTGGTTGACATGGATGAAGTCCGAGGCGTGGAGTAATGGACGCAGTCAAAAAGTCTTCAAGTCGAAAGTTCTTGGACTTTATGACTTTACAGACTTGATGGACTTTGGGACACCATAGCCATGCTGCTGGCTGGAATTGACATCGGAACCCTGACGTGCCGGCTGCTCATCGGCCGCGTGTCCGAAGACGGACGTCTGACCGAGGTGCATTCGGACCGGCGCATCCTGCGTCTGGGCGAGGGGGTGGATCGCGATCATCTGCTCCGTCCCGCTGCCATCGCGCGTGTCGTTGAAACATTGCGTGACTGGCGCACCGTGATCAATTCACATCATGTGGATGCGCAGATTGCCGTTGCGACGAGTGCCGTGCGCAACGCGCGCAATCGGGAGGAATTTCTCGGGAGGGTCATGCAGGAAGTCGGATTCGAGGTTGAAGTCATCAGCGGCGGGGAGGAGGCGCGCCGTACGCTCTTGGGGATCCGTTCCGGCCTGCCTGCCGGTGTCACCACCATTCTCGGGTTGGATATCGGCGGGGGCAGCACCGAGTTCATTCTGGATCGTCCGGACCATGCGCCGGTGATGCATTCAATTGAAATCGGCGTGGTCCGGCTGACGGAGCGGCTGTTGACGCAGGATCCTCCGGCCCCCGATCAAATCCGGGCGGCGCGCGAGCTGATCATGAAAGAAACCGAGCAGATCAAGCCTGTGCTCGGGACTCTTGCCGGCACAACATTGGTTGGCACGGCCGGCAGCATCACGACGCTGGCAGCCATGGCGCAAAAGCTGTCCACCTATGAGCCGCTTCGCATCCATAATTACCGGCTGAGTCTTGACACGATCCGCGCGCTCGAGCGGGAGATACTGGGCAGGACGAAAGCGCAGCGCCGTGAGATGCCGGGTCTGGAAGCGGGCCGCGAAGAAGTGATCGTGGCGGGTGTCCTGATCCTGCGCGGCGTCATGGAGACACTGGGATTCACCGAGGGGCTGGTCAGCGATCTCGGCCTGCGGGAGGGGATTCTGCTCGATCTGGCGGCACCCCGGAAGCGGTGAATACTAGCGTTGTGTGTACCAGCGGAACCCTTGTGTTTCCTTGAATGCCGGCTTCGGCGCGGCGCCAGGTTTTTCCAGCACCATCACCTTGAAATCCCACAGACCGAACCAGGCCGGATCGCTCACCGCGTGATAGTGGCAGCCTGACAGTTTCGGCAGCATGGGGCCCAGGGCCTGGGCCAATTCCTTCTCGGTGTAGGCGCGGATGGCGAAGGGCTTCCCCATGGCCTGGCAGAACCGCTGGATGGCGTAGGCGGCGCCGGTGCAGAGAACCTGCGTGTCCGGCTTGATCATCAGAAATTTCGGCAGCGCGGAATACTGTTCCTGGAAACCGAGCCACTTCGCAGCGTGCCGCATGTGCGTGTACTGCACTTCGTATTCGGTGTGGCCGGGCAGTTTTACTGGTTCGGGCCAGCCTGTTTCCACCCCGAACTCGATCAGGATCGCGCGGCCGCCCGGCTTGAGCACGCGCCAGAGCTCCGCGAGAAATCTGACCGGCCCCAGGTTGAACACGAATTCGTCCGGGAGGTTTGGATCGAACGGCAGGCGGATGCGGCGGATCCAGTCGATCGCTTCCTGGTGGACGGGCGTGCGGCCCTTGCCGGTTTCCAATTCCCCGCGGGATAAATTGACCGGCGTCATGTCGGCGAGATTTTCGTTGTCGATGACGAGATCCACGCTGGCGTCGCGCAGCGGGAGCCATTCGGCGTTCGCCTGCGTGCCGCTGCAGCGCCAGCCGGCGGTGGCGGCCAGCTTCAGCTGGGCTTTCACGAACGGCGGCGTGAGGTCGAGAAACACATAGCGGAGGCCGCCGCGTTCCGCCGGTGATAATTCGGCGGCCAGTTCGCGCGAGACGTAGCCGAGGCCGCCTCCGACTTCAACGAGCGTGCGGAGTTTTGTCTCCCACCAGCCGAGCCGCCGGAGGTGTTTGGCCAGCAGCCTTCCGTAGGTCAGTCCCTGCAGGGCTTCGCTCGGTTCGCGGAACAGGTGCGAGACGGTCGTCTCGATTGTGTCGAAATGGCCTTCGTGCTGCGCGATGTCACGCGTGTGAAATTGAACCAGGTGCTCGCCGCCCTCGAATCCCTGCCGCCCGGACCAGCCCTCCCGGATTTGCTGGAGAAGCAGATCCCACTTGATATTGAGCCGGTGCCCGCCGGCCGGAGGCTCGGTGCCGTAGTAGCAGAGCGAGTAGTTGGGGAGCGACCAGCGCTCCAGGTGCCAGCAGCCGTTCTGCCCGTCCGGCCCGCAGACCCATTTCCCGAACCGGCCCAGCAGCTCGCCGACGGTCATGTGTCCGTCCATGGCGGTCAGCAGTTCGAGGCCGGCGCGGTTGAGACGGATGAGGGGGAGCGCGTCGTCCAGCGGCGTGAGCCACCATTCGTCCGTGCCGTGTTGGTAGGTGATCATGTCCGGCATGCGCCAGGCGCGCAACGCGAGGACCTGATCGGTCAGGGTGAGCGGTTGATGAGCGACGGCAACCGGTTTCATGGTATGTGGTTCAAGACAACCAAAATCAATTTCGGGTCGGAAGGGTACACGAAGAAAATCGGCCGGGCAATCAATTAGATTTGCGGCAGAGCGGAGGAATCGGAGACGGTCACGGTCCCCCGCATGATGGGATGGATGCGGCAATGATAGGGATAGTGGCCGGGAGGCAGGCCCGGCAGCACGTAGTCCTCGCCGGGCATCATCATGCCCGAGTCGAAGGCGCAGGGGCCGTCGCTGACGCAGCCGTCGTGGGTGATCGTGTGTTCTGTGGGAGTGGGATTGTCCCACCGGATCGGCGTCCCGGTCGTGACGGTCGCGGCGGGAGGAAAAAAGTAGGGCGACCCGTTTTCGATCGTAATCTTGAAATGCGGAGGAGTCGCCGAGCCCGGCAGGGCTCCGAGCGCGAGCAAGGCGCATACGATGGTGATGCGAACGATGGTCACGATATACCTCCCGCAGGTCTGATTGTATGATAGCACGACTCTGATTATTGGAGACACGGAAGCACGTGAGGATTCATCCGGCTCTGATCCGCTTGGGTTTCGGAGCTTTCTGCGCGGGGTTGTCGGTGCTGACGGTCGTGGAGGCGCCGACCTCGCTGTTATGGTTTGCCGCCCTCGGGGTGACGGAATGGGGCTATTGGCTTGCGCCGCTGGCATTGCTGGCATGGCTGCCCGGGTGGAGACATGCGCAACCGGCGCGAATCGGCGCATGGCTGGGCCTGGCCGCCGCGCTGCTGTTGCTGTCGCCGCTGTTTCGCGCCGCCGCGCTTGTGCAGGCGTGGCCGGATGGGGTGCCGACGTTTGTGAGGGACGCCGTGCCCCGATCCACCGCAACTGCGCTGCCGCGGCCGGCTCCGATCGTTCTTGCGGATCTGTTTCGAGGGGTGTCGTCTTCGGACGTTGGCACGCGGACTGTTGTCTACGCCACGCGCGGCGATCAGGAACTCTTGCTCGACCTGTACCTGCCGGCCGGAGCCTCGCAGGCTCCCGGCGTCATCGTCATTCACGGCGGTTCCTGGCAGCACGGGGACCGTGCGGAACTGGCTGCGCTCAACCGGTATCTGGCCGCGCGCGGCTACGTGGTGGCAGCCGTCAGCTACCGTTTCGCGCCGAGGTGGCCGTTCCCGGCCGCGCGGGACGACGTGCGCGAGGCCATCGCCTTCTTGAAGGCGCATGCCGGCGAGTATGGCCTTGATCCTCGCCGGCTCGCGCTGCTGGGACGTTCGGCGGGAGGGCAGATTGCGTTGTCGCTCGCCTACGCGGCGTACGATCCGGACATGCGTGGCGTGGTGGCGCTCTATGCGCCGACGGACATGAAGTACAGCTATGAACATCCCAGCAATCCCCGGGTGCTGGATTCGATCGCAGTGCTGGAGGCGTATCTGGGCGGGAACCCATCCCAGGCTCCCGCCGCCTACGAGGCTGCATCGCCTATTCGATTCGTCTCGCCTGCAACTGTCCCCACGCTGCTGGTGCACGGAGAGCGCGATGAACTGGTGTTTCCCGCGCAAAGCGAGCGGCTGGCGGCCCGTCTGGTTCAGGCGCAACGGCCGCATTATTTGCTCCGGCTGCCCTGGGCGACGCACGGCTGCGATGCAAATTTCAACGGTCCGTGCGGACAGGTCAGTACCTATGTCATTGAGCGATTCCTCGCTTCGGTGATGCGCTAGCAGGTATTGGAATAGACTGGCAGCAGGCGCCAATTAAGTCATAAGCATTTGTATTTTATGGCTTTTCACAATGGTCGAGTTGGCCGGTTGCAAGCGGCAACGCTTTCATGCTAGATGGGGGCCGCAACGTGCAAATGATTCTCGGAGGATGAGGGGGAGGAGATGTCGAAGAAAAAGAAGAAGAAAGCGAAAAAGAAAGAGAAGAAGAAAGCAGCCAAGCGCGCGGCCCGAAAGTTACTGAAGAAGGCGAAGGCGGCAAAAAAGCGCGCGGCTGGAAGAAAAAAGAGCGCGCGAAAAGCAGTGAAGACGGCCGCCAAGAAAAGCGTCGCCGTGGCGAAGGTGTTGCCGGCCGAAAAGCCTGCCGTGCTGCCGCCACGGCCTCCGGCTCCGGCGAGATCATTGAAGCCGCAATCTTCCCGGCAAGATTCCTTGCGTGAGTCCCTGCCGGACGATCTGGAGATCGATGACGATCTGGCAGACGAAGTGCCTGCTGCGATGCGGGACGACATGGACGACGAAGAAGCGCTTGAGGAAGAGGGGGGACGGAGCGACTATCTCGACAAGCCGGACGAACTTTCCGGGGAAGACGAGGAGTGAACAGGGCGGTGCCCGCGCCTGCCGGGGTTTGATGCGCGCGGCATTCCGCGGGTCTTCTTTCTTGCGTACCCACAGCCTTATCTGAGCCGGCCCTGACGGCCGGACGTTCAACCACATGACCAGCCATTTTCTGTTTGTCGCCGGCGCGCTCCGCGAGCGGAGTTCGCGGGACAGCGCCGATCTGCAACTGACGCACCAGATCTGGGGGCTGCGCGGTGCATTGATCTGCGAAAACGTGCAGCGGTACCTGTCCGCCGAGTCGTGCGGCTTTGTCTACGTGCTGAAGGAAGGCGTGTGCGCGCATTTTTCCATTTCATCCGGCGTCCAGCCGCTCGAGCGATTGGACCAGCTTGTGCGCGACGAGCTGCGGACGGAGGCCCGGTACGGGTACGTGGCCGTCACGCAGGTACGCCGGTGGCCGTCGTCGTCCGGGCAGAGCCTGGCGATGTTGCGGCAGATTCTGGAAGTGCCCGACCAGGCCGAGTTGACGCGGCGGCTCAATCTCGGCATGCACCGGCTGACGCAGGAACAGCACGACGCCCTGCTGAAGGCGGTGGAGGGGGCTCCGTGACCGGCCTGAGGCGTGCCTGCATGCGAATGGGACGCGGCGTGGTTCCGATAGTGGCGGCCATCGGCCTCTGGGCGGGCGGCTGGGATGCGCCGCAGGCGGAGGGCGCGTGCACGATGGAGCGCGAGGGCGCGGATCAGCCGGCAGTGTTCGTGCGCCACCTCGATCCGGCCTGCACGGAACAGGAGCGCGAGGCGCAGGCCGTGAAAGCGGAAGAGGTGCTCGCCGCATTGAAAAACGGCAGGGGCGTGGATATCGCCGGGGCGATGATCGTCGGCGATCTCTTCTTCGATGCGCTGCCGGCGGTGAAGGCCGAGACGGTGCCGGACCTTCCGCCCGCTCTTCGCGAAGCGTCCGGCTCCCGACAGGGCGGAGAAATCCGGCGCCTGGCCGGCCCGATCACCATCACGCGGTCGGTGTTCAGAGGATCCATCGGGACGAAAATCACGGAGGGTTACCTGGTGGTGCAGGGACCGGTGACCGTGACCGGCACGACGTTCGAGCGCACCGTCGATTTTTCCCGCACGATGTTTGCGGGGCCGGTGGACGGCTCGGAGGCGGTGTTCCTGTCCCAGGCCCTGTTCGTCCAGGCGCGGTTCGCGCAGCCGGTCCGTTTCGAAAAAACCGCGTTCGGCCCCCATTCACGCTTTCATCTGTCAATTTTCAGCGGGCCGGTCTCATTTGTGAGGGCCGGGTTCAACGGCCTGTCGGAGTTTCTTGAAGTGACGTTCGAGCAAGACGCCAGCTTTTCACGGGCCTATTTCAAAATGGGCACCGGATTTTCCGGCAGCCGGTTCGGCGGCATCCTGGATTTTTCCGAGGCCGTCTTCGAGCGCGAGGCGTTTTTCACCTTTACGGTCTTCGAACGGGATGCCTATTTCCGGCGCTCGACTTTCCGGGGCACGGCCGATTTCTCCGATGCGCACTTCAAGGGGGTTGACGATTTTTCCAAGGTGATGTTCGACGTGCAACCGAATTTTTCCCGCGTACAAGCCGGCGAGGCGCGACGGTCGCCCGGCGGCCTGCAGGATCCGCGCATCATGTACGGCATCGCCGCGCTGCTGGCGGTCTTTACCGGCTTGTTTTTGTGGAATATCCGGAAGAAATGACCGGGAGTGGTGCCACAACATATAGAATTTCCCTTGCATATGACCCCATAAGGTTGTATAAATAAACGAATTTCTCGCAGGGGGTATAAGGGGGCACAAGCGTGGCTGACGAGTCCGAACGCAGGGAAACGATGGATCAGGCCGAGCAGCAGATGGAGCTGCCGTACCATGTCCGTCTGGAGCATTTCGAAGGGCCCCTCGATCTCCTGCTGCACCTGATCAAGAAAAATCAGGTCAGCATCTACGACATTCCCATTGCCATGATCGCCCAGCAGTACCTGGATTACTTGAGCATGATGAAGTCGCTCAATCTTGGCGTGGCCGGCGAATTCCTTGTCATGGCGGCGACACTGGTGCAGATCAAGTCGCGCATGCTGCTGCCGGCGGATGAAACCGATGTCGACGACGAGGAAGGGCCGGACCCGCGCGAAGAACTGGTCCGCCGTCTGCTGGAGTACCGGCAGTTCAAGGATGCCGCCCGGCAGCTCGACGACCGCGAACGGCTGTGGCGCGAGATTTATGCGCGCGAGCCGATGCCGCTGCCGGCAGTCCGGTCGGACGAAGTCTCGATGGACGACGTCAGTCTCTTTGATCTGGTCGATGCGTTGCAGGGTGTGCTGGCGCGCCTGCCGGCGGACAGACTGGTGGAGATCATTCCGGAGAATCTCACCGTCAAGGATCGGATGAACGCGATCCTGGAAGTGCTGGACACCAGGGAGTCGGTAACGTTCCAGTCCCTGTTCGAGGGGCAGGAGCACCGGCTGGTGGTGATCGTGTCGTTTCTGGCCTTGCTGGAACTGGTCAAGATGAAGCTGGTGCGCCTGTTCCAGGGCGAGGCGTTTGGCGCCATCCTGGTGATGCGGGCCTTTGCGCCGATTGCCGATGATGAGCCGGTCGAGCTCTGAGGCGGTGAGGGGGGAAGCCATGGACGATATG
Organism: Nitrospirae bacterium RIFCSPLOWO2_02_FULL_62_14; assembly: GCA_001805245.1. Lineage (GTDB taxonomy): Bacteria > Nitrospirota > Nitrospiria > Nitrospirales > Nitrospiraceae > 2-02-FULL-62-14. The sequence continues at coordinate 7,450 of MHEU01000056.1, forward strand.
GAAAAACTGGAATCCGGCGAACCGATGCAGGACGACACTCCCGCAGCAGAGACCACGGCTGAGGCCTCTCCGATGGGCGAGGGCGAGGAATCCGCCCGCCTGCAGGCGCTGGAGGAGCGGGAGCTCAAGGCGATCCTGGAGTCCCTGTTGTTCGTCTCGGCCGAGCCGATTCCGCTGGAACGGCTCATGGTGGCGCTCGGAACCGTCTCGAAGAGTGAACTCAGGCACGCGCTGCAATCGTTACGCGAAGATTTTGATCGCGAAGGGCGCGGCCTGCAGATGGTCGAGCTGGCGGGCGGCTTTCAAATCGTCACGCGGGCCGAGCATGCCCCCTGGATCAAGCGTCTGGCCAAGGCGAAGGCGTCGCCGAAACTGTCCCGTTCCGCGATGGAGTCCCTGGCGATCATTGCGTACAAGCAGCCCATCGTTCGCGCGGAGATCGAGCAGATCCGCGGCGTGGAGGTATCCGGCGTGCTGCGCACCTTGCTGGAGCGCAAGCTGATCCGGATGGTTGGCCGCAAGGATGTGCCGGGCCGTCCGATCATGTACGGATCGACGAAGCTCTTTCTCCAACAGTTCGGCCTCAGCGATCTCTCGCAGTTGCCCCCGCTGCGCGAGTTCAAGGAACTGGGTGAGGCGGAACAGGCGATGCTGCCGGTCGAGGACGGGCTGCGCATCGGCGAACACGAGACAGTGGCCGCCGGTTCCCCGGGCGAGCCGCCCGATGCCGCGCCCTCGCCGGAATCCTGACCGGAGCATTCAGGGGTCGCGTCCACCGTTCGCACCGCTCTTGTTCTCCCCTCGTGCGCTCTCTTAGAATGCACTGCCGATAGCGCTCACGCGAATGAGACTGCATGACACTGGTCCTTCCTGAAACGAAACGGGCTGTGGCGGCCGACCTGCGGCGTCTGGTGGGAGCCGGGAAGGTCCGTGACGACCGGACGACGCTGACCGCCTATGCGGTGGACGCCAGCATCTACAAAATCACGCCGCAAGCGGTTGTGCTGGCGGAGTCCGAAGCGGATATCCAGGCCGTCGTCTCCTATGCCGCGCGAACCGGCGTGCCGGTGACGCCGCGGGCCGCCGGCACCAACCTGACCGGATCGGCCATCGGTACCGGCATTATCCTGGACATCTCCCGCCTGAACCGGATCCTCGAGGTGAACCGGGAAGAAAAATGGGCCCGTGTGCAGCCAGGGATTGTCTTTGCCGAATTGAACACACGGCTGGCTCCCGAAGGACTGCTGTTCGGCCCGGACCCCTCCAGCGGGGAGATGTGCAAGCTGGGCGGCATGCTGGCGAATAACTCGGCCGGCCCGCACACGCTGCGCTACGGATCGGTCAAGGATAACGTGCAGGCGTTGCGCGTCTGTCTCCATTCCGGTGCCTGGGTGGAGGCGCGGGCCTATAATCTGGCGGCCCACGAAACGCAGGCGGTTCTGGCGGCGCATCCGTCGCTGGCCGGGGTGCTGGAGCTGGTTCGTCGCCATGCGGCTCTGATCCATGCCAAGAAACCGACGGTGAGTAAGAACAGCTGCGGGTACAACGTCTTCGGGCTGGCGGACGGGCTGGAACGGGATGTCTTCGACCTGCCGAAGCTCTTCGTGGGGAGCGAAGGCACGCTGGGCGTGATGAGCGAGGCCACGATTCGACTGGTGGATCGTCCGATCGCCACGGCGACCGCGCTGATCCATTTCCGCTCCCTCGAGGAAGTCGGGGAGGCCGTGCCGCAGCTGCTGACCCTGTCGCCCAGCGCGATCGAGATCATGGATGCCAATACCCTCAACTTGATCGGCCGGGGCCGTCACGGAATTCCGGCCGATGCCGCCGCCACCATCCTAGCGGATTTTGATCAGGACGCCGCAGGCGGCTCGATTCAGTCGACGGCCCGGCAGCTGGCCGATATCTGCCGCCGGTACCGGCTGGCATCCGATCCGGTGATCGCATTCGACAAGGAGCAACGCGAACAATTGTGGCAGGCGCGCAAAGCGCTCTATCCGACGCTGTACCGGTTCGGCGGCGGGAAAAAGCCGGTCAATTTTGTGGATGATGTCGTCGTGCAAGCCGAGCGTATCAGCGAATTGATCCGGTACCTGGAGGAGTATTTCGGGACACAGCGGGTGCCGGTGGCGATTTTCGGGCACATCGGCAACGGCAATGCCCACATCGTGCCGCTGCTGGACCTGAACGACCGCGCGGATTTTTCGAAGATGGTCGAGGCTCATCAGGAGATCCACGAGGCCGTGCTGACCCGGTTCGGCGGCTCCATTTGCGGCGAGCATGGCGACGGGCGTGTGCGGGCGGAACTTGTCCGGCGCATGTTCGGTGACGAGCTGTACTCGTTGTTTCAGCAGATCAAGCGGAGCCTGGATCCGTCCGGCGTGCTGAATCCCGGCGTGAAACTGAGCGAGACGCCCTTCACGGAGCACATCGACTATGAACGGCAGGCGAAGCCCTGCGCCACCTGCGCCAAGTGCAATTCGGTGTGTCCGGTGTATGACGTGTTCCAATCCGAAGACATGAGTTCCCGGGGATGGTTTGAAATCGTGACCGCCCGGGACTACAGCTATCTCGAATCCAAGCGGGTGGTGGAGGCCTGCCTGAATTGCAAGTCCTGCCGGACGATCTGTCCGGCCGATGTGGATGTGTCGGAGTTGATCCTCAAGCGGCGGGCGGAGCATCCCAACCGCACGGCCGGTGCCATCTTCGGGTTGCAGGCGCGCACGGCGCTCTTCGAGACGCTGCTCAAACTGGCCGGGCGCACGCAGTGGCTGTGGGACCGGTCGATCCCCCGCGTGGTGCTGGAGTGGCTGACGCGGCCCTTCCTGCGGGGCCTGGCCGAGACGGCGCGACTTCCCCGCGAGATGGTATTGCCCCGGCTGGTTTCGAAAACGCTGCGCGAGCGACACGCAGATCTCGTGGCCCGGCATCACAGCGCAAGCCGCCCCCGGACGGCCTATTTCCACGGCTGCGCGGCCAACTATTTTGATGATGGCGTGGGCGATGCGGTGATTGCCGTGCTCACGCGGAAGGGGATGGAGCCGGCGTTGCCGCCCCAGCGGTGCTCCGGCACGCCGATCCAGACATATGGCCATGTCAATCTGGCGAAGGACGGAGCGCGGTTCAATCTGGCATCGCTGGCCGGCTACGAGACAGTCGTCACGGGGTGCGCGTCCTGCACGCTCATGCTGAAAGATTATCCGAAGCTGTTTGCGGGGGAACCGGAGCAGAAAGAGGCCGAGGCCCTGGCCGCCAGGGTCAGGCATATCACCGAAGTGGCGGCCGAATCCGCGGGCGCGATTCCGCCCAAAAATGCGGGCGCCGGTCGCCGGCGGAAAGTCACGTACCATTCGTCCTGCCACTTGCGGGCTGCCGGGGTCACCAGGGAGCCGCGGCAGGCACTGGCCTCCCTGCCCGGAGTGGAGTTTGTCGAAATGGTCGATGCAGACCGGTGCGCCGGCGGTGCGGGCACCTATCTCGTCAAGGATTACGAGACGTCCATGAGGATTTTCGAGCGCAAACGGCAGGCGATCGAGCAGAGCGGGGCCGATGTGGTGGCGACAAGCTGCCCGGCCTGCATGATCCAATTGAAGAACGGACTGCGCGGGCGGGTGGCCGTGAAGCATGTCGCGGAGCTGCTGAACGAAGCCCCGGCCGACGAGGGTGCGCCATGATCACGCTGCGCAGGGCCGATTGGCTGTTTGCCGGGGCAGTTGTGCTGGTGATCATCGGGGTGTCGCTGTTGCCGTCGCCGCGCGATCGGAATCCTGCCATGCCGGCGACCCCGGAGCATCGGGGGCTTTTCGAGAAGGACTGTGTGCGGTGCCATGCAACCGGGCAGAGCCGGCCGCTTCCGGAGCGGCATCCCGGACGCCAGGACTGTTTTCGTTGTCATAAGGGGCCGGATATGGCGGGAGGAAAATCGTGAGGATGCTGTCATGGTAACGGTGCTTCTGTTCGGGCTGACGCTTCAGCAGAGCGTCGGGGAGTCCGAGTTGCAATTGGACGTGGCCGGGCCGGTGACGGTGAAGGGCTTGCTGGAATCGAATCAGGATAAACTGGCCGGCGCGCTGCCGTTCATGCGCACGGGCGAATTGCTGGTGACGGTGAATAAAAAGGTCGGCTCGCTCGAGTCACTGGTGAAGGACGGGGATCTCGTCAAGCTGACCCATCAGGCGCATCCGATCTTTGACGGCGCAATGTGGCAAAATCCGTGAGGTGTAAAACGCGAGACGAGGAAAGTAAAACGAGAAAGACTTGCTCAATCTTTTACATTTAACGATTCACGTTTAACGAATAACGCTAGGCAGAGGCGGGCGGTTCGGAGAAGACGCCCATCGAGCGGTATTTCCGGTCCCGTTGGGCGAGCAGGTCCTGGAGGGACAATTCGCCGAGCTGGCTGAGGTGGCCGGCGAGCGATTTGGCAACCCGTTCGGCCGTCATGCGGACATCGCGGTGCGCGCCGCCGGCCGGCTCCGGGATGACGTCGTCGATCACTCCAAGCCCGCGCAGGTCGCCGGCCGTCATCTTGAGGGCGCGTGCGGCGTCCTGCACTTTGGCCGGATCGCTCCACAAGATCGCCGCGCAACCTTCCGGCGAAATCACCGAGTACACGGAGTGCTCCAGCATCAGCACGCGGTCGGCCACGCCCAGCGCCAGCGCGCCGCCGCTGCCGCCTTCTCCGGTCACGATGGAGACGATCGGCACGGCCAGGCGGGACATGACCAATAGATTTCGCGCGATGGCTTCGGCCTGCCCGCGCTCTTCGGCGCCGACTCCGGGATACGCGCCCGGCGTGTCGATGAAGGTCACGACCGGCCGGTTGAATTTTTCCGCCAGTCGCATCAGGCGAAGCGCTTTGCGGTAGCCCTCCGGATTGGGCATGCCGAAATTCCGCTGCATCCGCTCCTTGAGCGTTTTGCCCTTCATGTGCCCGATGATCATGATGGACTGATTGTTGAACCGGGCGAAGCCGCCGAGCACGGCCTGATCGTCGCCGAAGGTGCGGTCGCCATGCAATTCGACAAAGTCCCGGCAGAAGGCGTTGAGATAGTCGAGGACGCCGGGCCGCTGCGGATGTCGGGCAAGTTGGGTGCGCTGCCAGGGCGTGAGGGTGCTGTACAGCTCCACCTCGGTTTGGGCCAGGCGGGCCTTGAGCTTGCGGATTTCCTCCTCGACGGCCGGCTTCACCGAGCCGGAGCCCGCCAGCTTTTCAATCCGCTCTTCGAGCTCGCGGAGAGGCTTCTCGAATTCGAGGTAATCTTTCATGCCCCGTTGCCCCCGTATTACAGCATGACGACGGCGCCCTTGCCTAGCACATTTTCAACTTCTTCCACGAATCCATCGCTCGGCAGGATTTTCACGTTGGGAACGGGCGCCGTGTCGGCTTCGATGTCCGGAGGCAGGCAGAGCGTGAAGGAAATGGCGGTCGGGCCCGGATGGCGCCGGAGAATCTGCTCGACCTGGCCGAGTTGCTGCGACGCGTCGGGGCCGTCGCTGACGCGGATATTCACGCGCGAGACCGACCGGGCGAGCAGGCTGTCGAGCGCTTCGATCTTCGTGCTCTTCAGGCGCGTGCCTTTTTCGGCCCGGTCCACGATGCCGGTGACCTGCACCACGCGCTCCGGCGTCAGGAGGTCGGCGGCGGCTCTGAAGAGGTCCGGAAATACGATGATCTCCATCAGCCCTTGCGGATCTTCAATCTGCACGTAGGCCATGCGGTCGCCCTTCTTGGTGGTCAGGGTTTTGACCGTCGTCACGATGCCGCAGAGCTTGACTTCCCTGCCGTCGCCCACTTCACCCATCGTCCCGGTGGTGACCGTCGAGAATTTCTTCAGCGCCGCTTCGAAGCGCGACAGCGGATGGGCGGTGATGTAGAAGCCCGTCAGCTCGCGTTCGTACTTGAGCATCTGTCCCTGATCCCATTCCGGCAGATCCGGCAGGACAGGCTCGGTGAGGCCGTGGGCGGAATCGGCCGACGGATCGCTGCCGAAAATGCTGGTCTGGCCCCGTTCGCGTTCCTGCTGGGCGGCCGCCCCTTCGTCGACGGCCTGATCCAGCACGGCCATCAGCTGCGCCCGGCGCGCGCCGGTCGAATCGAAGGCGCCGGCCTTGATCAGTCCCTCCAGCATGCGTTTGTTGACCTTGTGCAGGTCGACCCGGCGGCAGAAATCGAAAAACGACCGGAAGGGTCCGCTCTCGCCGCGGACCACGATGATGGATTCCACCGCGCCTTCGCCGACGTTCTTGATGGCGGCCAGGCCGAACCGGATCCCGCCTTCCGCCACGGCAAAGTCCCTGTGGCTCTCGTTGACGTCCGGCGGCAGAACCTTGATGCCCATCTCCCGGCATTCGGTGAGGTAGCCGACCATCTTGTCGGTGTTGCCCATTTCGCTGGTGAGCAGGGCCGCCATGAACTGGGTGGGGTAATGAGCCTTGAGATAGGCCGTCTGGTATGTCACCACGGCGTACGCCGCGGCGTGGGATTTGTTGAATCCGTAGCCGGCGAACTTCTGGATCAGATCGAACAGCTTCTTGGCCTTCGGTTCCGTGATCTTGCGTTGCTTGGCTCCGTCAATGAACTTCGCGCGGAGCTTTTCCATCTCCTCGGGCTTTTTCTTGCCCATGGCACGGCGCAGAATATCGGCCTGCCCGAGAGAGAAGCCGGCGATCTTGTTGGCGATCGCCATCACCTGTTCCTGGTAGACGATCACGCCGTACGTGTCCTTGAGCAAAGCTTCCAGCTCCGGCGCCTCGTACGTGATGGGAACCCGGCCCTGCTTCCGCTTGATGAAGTCGGGGATCAGGTCCATGGGACCGGGGCGGTACAGCGCGATGATCGCGATGATGTCTTCGAACCGGTCCGGCTTGAGACCGGTCAGCAGGTCCCGCATGCCGGCGCTTTCGAGCTGGAACAGCCCGGTGGTTTTGCCGGACGCGAGCAGGGCGAAGGTCTGGGGATCGGCGTAGGGAATCTGCTCGATGACCAGCGGCGGCCGGTCGGGATACGTCCGGTTGATCAGGGTGACCGCCTTGTGGACCATCGTGAGCGTCTTGAGGCCCAGGAAGTCGAACTTGACGAGGCCGATCTTCTCCACATCGCCCATCGAATATTGGGTCACGATTTCGTCGTTGGCGCCTTTGTAGAGCGGGACGTGATCCGTGAGCGGCTCTTCGGAGATGACGACGCCCGCCGCGTGGGTGGAGGCGTGGCGGGCCAGCCCTTCCAGCGACTTGGCGATGGACATCAGCTCGCTGATCTTCGGATCGGTCTCCGTGAGCTCGCGCAGCTTCGGCTCCTGCAGCAGGGCGTCTTCCAGGGTGATGTTGAGCTGGTTGGGCACCAGCTTGGCCACGCGGTCCACTTCGGCATAGGGAATCTCCAGCACCCGTCCGATGTCGCGGATCGCCGCCTTGGCGCCGAGCGTGCCGAAGGTGATGATTTGGGCGACGTGGTCCGATCCGTATTTGTCGACGACGTAGTTGATGACTTCGCCGCGCCGGTCCATGCAGAAGTCCATGTCGATGTCGGGGAGCGACACACGTTCCGGGTTCAGGAACCGTTCGAAGAGCAGGGTGTAGACGAGCGGATCGAGATCCGTGATGCGCAGCGCGTAGGCGACCAGGCTGCCGGCGGCGGAGCCGCGTCCGGGTCCGACCGGAATCCCGCGCGAACGGGCGAAGCGGATGATGTCCCACACGATCAGGAAATATCCGGCGAATCCCATCGAGCAGATGATGGTCAGCTCTTCCTTGAGCCGTGTTTCGTACGCGATGGCCGGAATCGAACTCGGCCGCTCCTTCAGCCGCACGGCCAATCCTTCCTTGGCCAGGTGCTCCACATAGGTTTCCCTGGTGAACCCGTCCGGGACTTTGTACTGGGGCAGGTGGGTCTGGTTCAGGGCCAGTTCCAGATTGCAGGCTTCCGCAATTTTGACGGTGTTTGCGACGGCCTGTGGAAGTTCCTTGAACTCGGCGGCGATCTCATCCGTCGATTTCACATACAACTGATCGGTGTCGAATTTCATCCGGTTCGGCTCGTTGATTGTCTTGCCGGTTTGGAGGCAGAGCATCAGATCGTGGGGGCGGGCGTCCTCCTTCTTGAGGTAGTGACAGTCGTTGGTGCCGGCAAGCGGAATGCCGAGCTTCTTATGGATCTCCAGCAGGCCGTCGTTGGCGACACGCTGGTGTTCCAGTCCGTTGGCCTGCAATTCGAGGTAATAATGGTCCTTCCCGAAGATCTCGCGGTACTCGCCGGCCGCTCTGGTGGCTCCTTCCAGATCCTTTTGTCCGATCAGGTAGGCGACCTCGCCGCTCAGGCAGCCTGAAAGCGCGATCAATCCCTCGTGATGCTGCTGCAGCAGCTCCTTGTCCATCCTCGGCTTATAATAGAACCCTTCAAGATAGGCCTTGCTCACCAGCTTGATGAGGTTTTGATAGCCCTTCAGGTTCGTCGCCAGCAGGATCAGATGGTAGTAGTCGTTATGCGCCAGCGCGCTGTCCTTGGTGAACCGGCTGCCGGGGGCCATGTAGGCTTCACAGCCGATGATCGGCTTGACCCCGGCTTCCCTGGCTTTCCGGTAAAACTCCACCGCGCCGAACATGTTGCCGTGATCGGTTATGGAGACGGCCGGCTGGCCGAACGCCTTGATCTGCCGGACGAGCGGATCAATCTGATTCGCGCCGTCGAGCAGGCTGTACTGCGTGTGGAGATGCAGATGAACGAATTGGGAAGGCAACAGAGAACCTCGACTGCAAAATTGTAGTGGGGGCTCGGCGCGAAGTCAATGACGAGCATGCACCGGTTGAACTTCAGAAAGCCATCTGTTATTCTGCGCGCGGTTTTCTCACCTGAGTTATCCACAAGAGGCCATAAGAGGATTGTATGGCTGGCATCAAGCGCGCACTGGTCAGCGTTTCCGATAAAACCGGCGTGGTGGAAATGGCCAAGGG
>MHEU01000057.1 GCA_001805245.1 Nitrospirae bacterium RIFCSPLOWO2_02_FULL_62_14
CCATCTGGTTGTCATGTCAGGCTCCTTCTTGATCGTCAGACCCCACCGACGGCACGTTCGAGCCGCGCGAGGGCAATCGAGAGATCCGCGCGCGCCTGGGCGTATTCGAGCAGCGTCTGCCTGTAGACGCGTTGCGAATCGAGCACGTCCAGGAGACTGGCGGCCCCCTGCTGGAAACTGACACGTGCGACCCGCAGCGTCTGCTCCGCTTGCTTCAGCAGTCCCGATTCAAAGACTTGGAGTTGCTCGTTCGCGGTACGGGCGTCCTGTACATGTTGCGTAATGGCTTGGGCAATTTCATTCTGGGCCCGTAGCCGCTCGGCTTCGGCGCGATGTCGGGCGCCCAGCGCGGTTTCGATCTCTCCCTGGCGTTGGTACCACAACGGAATGGGAATGCTCAGCCCAGCGGTGACCGCCTCATCTCCCGCCTCCCGATGATAGGTGCCCTGTACCGTGACGTTCGGAATCCTCGACTCGCGTTCGAGGACCGCGCTGAACTGCGCCTGTTCGACGAGCTTGGTGAGCCGTCGGAGGGTCGGATGTTGTTCCAACGCGCGGGCAGCCAGCGCATCGAGGTCGAGTTCCTGTTGGAGCGATTCGAAATCGCCCTGGATCGAGAACTGCCTGCCCAACGCGCCGGTGGTCAGCATATCAAGCTTGGCCCTCACCGCCACCAAGGCATTCTGGGCGCGTGCGACTTCCTTTTTCGCTTTCTGGACCTCAACGGTGGCCTTCATCGTTTCGAAGGGCGTGGCCTCACCCGCCGCCACGCGAGCTTTCACTGTCCGCAAGACCTCTTCGACCATCGTCAGGTTCTGGGTAGCCAACTCGGCATCCCGCTGGGCGAACAATAATTGATAAAAAGTGACCTTGACCTCGGCAATGAGATTGATCCGTGTCTCCTCCATCGCTGCGCTGGCCCCGGCCGCTCCTGCATCCGCCGCCTGCTGTCGGGCGCGGCGTTTGCTTTGCCACTCCAGCGGCTGCTCGACTGTCACCGTCCGCTCGAGGATCGAAGCCCCCGTGCTCGGATCTCGAATCGCGCCTCGGCCAGCCGTCCCGGAAATCGAGGGGTTGGGATAGGCTCCAGCGGCTACCTGTTGGCCTCGACTTTGCCGCACATACCCCTGGGCTCCTGCCATGGTCGGATTGCGCTCGAGCGCGAATCCGATCACTGTGTTTAATGTATAAGCGGAATGGGGCTCGCTGGCCGCCGCATACGTGCTCAGGCTTAGAAGCTGTATGCCCGATACCAGGAACCCTAGCCACGCCATAAGTTGACGAGTCATAGGTTGTCTCCCTTCCTTCGCAGGCTAGATGCTCGGACCATCCACGATAAGCCGGATGGCTCACGGCGGAAGTGATCGCGATCTCCGGAGATGTGCTGCCAGAAATGAGGAAGGGGAAGCCCCTGGCCTACATCTGGCGGCGATACGCCTGCTTACTCGGGAATCAAGAAACGCGAAAAGGGATCAGAGGGATTGGGAGGGAGGAGCGCGCACAGGGAGCGCGGTGGAGAGAAACAGAACTGCGGGCGAGATGACGGGTTGCGACGAAGCAGAGGAAACGGCTCGTTGAACGGTTGTGCTCTCAACTGCTGGCAATCCAGAGACCGTAATTCCCGGCTTCGCGACCGGCCGATCGATCGGCGCACTCAGCAGTGAAAATCCAATCTCCGGGTGATTGAACGCATGACCGGAGTGACCGCTGGCTTGGAAATGCTGATGGTCTGTTTCGGGGCAGCTCTCATCGTGGACGCGAGCCGTATACTCACACGCAAGGTCTGGTGAGAAGACCGCATGGATGGTGCCGCCGTGAACATGACCGGAATTCCCATGGCGATGGTCGGTCCCGGGATGCATGTGGACAAGCGGGAGCGCAACCATCCACAGCATTATCCATGCGGAAATACCGGACCGAAGCAGCGATGTCTTCTTGAAGAGGCCTGGCATCTGCGAAACGTTCCTTTCCTTGCGAGCCACGCTAGCACGGAACCTCTCATGCGTCAATTCAATCGGCAACCCTGGAAACGGTGTGAATGGTTATGGTCCGTCTCTCCGTTTTCTTGCCGGCACAAGGATACAGCCTGTCACGTTCATGCTGCCACGCGTCCGGTACTTGTTCAAAGGCCACAGGCTTGCGTTGACCGGGGCAGATCGTCTTGCTACAATCGTGCCACCTTTTATATATTCGTAACACGAAGGAGCCGCTATGAAAGAAGTGGTTCGTTTTGGGGTGTCGCTCGATAACAATCTGCTCGACGATTTCGATAAGCTGATCGCCCGCAAAGGCTACACCAACCGCTCGGAAGCCATCCGCGACCTGATCCGGGACAACCTGGTCGGCCAGGAATGGGACGCGAACAAGGAAACGGTGGGGACGATCACGATCGTGTACGACCACCACGTCCGGGCCCTGACCGACAAGCTCACCAGCATTCAGCATGATTACCAGCATCTGATCGTCTCCGGCATGCACGTTCATTTGGACCACGACCATTGCCTGGAGGTCCTCGTTGTGCGGGGCAGGGGATCGGAAGTCAGGAAAGTTGCCGATATCCTCATCGGCACCAAGGGTGTGAAGCACGGGAAACTCGCCATGACGACGACTGGGAAAGCGTTTCATTAAGTCGTCGTATGCGTCCGCTCAAGTTTCTACTCCCAATCTGGTTGTGCATCTGCTTGGGTGGCGCGTCACCGTTATTTGCGCATGATCCGGAGGAGCCGGTTCTTGAAGTGCCGGAAGTCGGGGTGACGACCGAGCGTCCGGTCGCCGCCTCCTCGCAGCAGTTCATTCCCGACAAGGAATACCTGTTGCAGCCTCAGGGCCGCCCCGCCCAGGTCCTGCGGCTGATCCCCGGTTTTATCGCGGTGGAGCATTCCGGCGGCGCCGGCAAGGCCGACCAGTATTTTCTGCGCGGGTTCGACGCGGATCATGGCACCGACGTAGCGTTCTTTTCTGACGGCATGCCGATCAACTTCCGCACGCATGCCCATGGCCAGGGCTACACCGACCTGAATTTTATTATCCCTGAAACCATCGAAGGCCTCGATGTCTACAAGGGCGCCTACCACGCCGAGATTGGCGACTTCGGGACGGCCGGCACGGTGAGTTTCAAAACACGGCAGGTGGTGAAAGAAGGCGTGGTGCAAATGGCCGGAGGGGAGTTCGACACGCAGCGCTATCTCCTGATGCTGTCGCCGACGAAAGGCAAGGTGCGGACGCTGTTCGCCGCCGAAGGCTATTACACGAACGGGCCGTTCCAGAACGACAACCGCTATTTTCGAACCAACGTGCTGGGCAAGGTCACGGTCAATCCGACAAACCGGTCGGAGATGAGCCTGACGGGCACCTACCACCGGGCCAACTGGAACGCGTCCGGAGAAATTCCGCAGCGGGCGGTCACTGACGGCTCGCTCGATCGCTTCGGTGCGGTTGATCCTTCGGAAGGAGGCAAGACAACACGCTGGAGAGGCCTCCTGAACTACCATTACGACACGCCGGACGGCGGCAAGCTGTACGCCAACGCCTATGCCCAATACTACAAGCTCGATCTCTATACGAACTTTACATTCTTTCTGAACGATCCGGTGAACGGCGATGGCATCCAGCAGTCGGATCGCCGTGTCATGTACGGGGGGGACGCAGGCTATCGCCAGGCCGGCCAACTGATGGGGATGAACGCGTCGGCAACGGCGGGCGTGCAGGTGCGGGTGGATGACATCCATCCGCGGCTTGGGACCCAGACGAAGCGCACACCGATCGGGATGACGACGGACACCGACGTCCTGGAGGCCTCCTACTCGCCCTTCGTGAAAGCGGAGCTGCAGCCGACGCCGTGGATGCGGTTCGCGGGCGGGCTGCGCGGCGACCTATTTACATTCGACGTGAGGAATCGCTGCCCCACCTGCGCCAGCCAGCCGGCCGGCCGTACCACGACCATGCTCGTACTGCCTAAGGCGAACCTGATTCTGGGGCCGTGGTTCAAGACGGAGCTCTTCGCCAACTACGGCGAGGGATTTCACAGCAACGATGCCCGCGCGGCCGTCGTGGGCGCGGCCTCGCCGCTGGCACGCGCCAGGACCTACGAGATCGGCGCAAGGTCCAAGCCGTGGGGGCAGGACGGGATGGAATTGCTCGCGACCCTGTGGGCAATCGATATCGATTCCGAGCTGGTGTTTGTCGGGGACGAAGGCACGACCGAAGCGCGCGGCCCGACGAGGCGGCGCGGGTTGGAAGTCGCCGCGCGCGGCCCCATCTGGGGACCGCTCTCGTTCAACGGCAGCGTCACGTGGACCAAGGCCGAATTCAACAACGGCGACAAGATTCCGCTGGCGCCCGAGCTGACCGCCTATGGCGCCGCAATTTTGAATTGGCCGAAAGGACTGACGACACAGCTCCAGGCGACCTACCTGAGCGTCCGGCCGTTGACCGAGGACAACAGCATCAAAGCGCCCTCATGGCTCGATTTCGACCTGACCATGCGCTATATGCTGCCGGTCAAACTCGAACGCGGACGGCTCGAGGCGTTTTTCTTCGTCCAGAACCTGTTCGACACGCAGTGGGAGCAGGCGACCTTCGCGTTCGAGTCGCGCCTGCCGAGTGAGCCGGCCGGAGTCACAGACATTCACTTTGTGCCGGGGAATCCGCGGTTTCTCATGGGCGGGATGGCGTGGTATTTTTGAACGGGTTAACGTTAAGCCCGTCAGCCGGTTTTGTCCGTTGAACCCGTTACGGACACAACGGAACTAACTGGCTCAACCGGCACAACGAATGAAAATCATGTCACGCAAGATTCTGCCGCGTGCCTATTTCCGACGCCCGACGTTGCAGGTGGCGCGGGCACTGCTGGGGAAATATCTGGTTCGGAAGAACGGTCGGAAGACAATTGCCGGCCGCATCGTCGAAGTCGAAGCCTACATCGGCATGGAGGATCGCGCCTGCCACGCGTCAAAAGGGCGGACGGCCCGCACCGAGGTCATGTTCGGTCCTGCCGGCGTCGCGTACGTGTATCTGATCTACGGCATGCACCACTGCTTCAATATCGTGACCGAGCGGTCCGGATTTCCGTCAGCCGTGCTGGTGCGGGCTGTGGAGGACGTCGAGACGCAGGCGCTTATTGACGGCCCAGGCCGGATCTGCCGGTTTCTGGCGATTGACCGCATGCTGAATCGCGTGGACTTAACGGTGGGGAACAGGCTTTGGGTGGAAGACCGCGGCGAGCGGGTGGCATCCTCGGCGATCGCCGCAGGCCGCCGGATCGGGGTCGATTACGCCGGCATCTGGGCAAAGAAACCCTGGAGATTTCATCTTAAAGAATTGTAGCCGAATTCGCGAACGGACAAATAAAAAGGGGAAGCCGGTTACCGGCTTCCCCTTTTCTATTCGGACCTGACGACGCTTAGTTGATCTTGCGCTCGCCGGTGATCTTAGTGGCGGAGGTCACAGGCGGTTCGATCTTGATCTGCGGGCCCTGGACCTTCGGCAGGCGGCCGGCGCCCTGTTTTTCCGCGATCCGGGCGTTGTTTTGATCGACCAGCTTCTGCTCGACATGGTTGTCGGTGCTGGTGATGGACTTCATGATGGCCTTATCCCCACCGCCGCTGCCTTGGCCGGCATCATTGGCCGTCGACTGTCCCGTCACCGGGCTCGTCGACGACTT
>MHEU01000058.1 GCA_001805245.1 Nitrospirae bacterium RIFCSPLOWO2_02_FULL_62_14
GGGAAGGGTGTCAGTCCCCAGGCTCCACGCGCCCGTCTCGCCAGGCGTCTCAGCGGTTTCGTCACGAACCCTCATGAATAATGCGGGCTGGCCTCTTCCATGGTCTGGCCGCGCTTGTGCCGGCCGGTGCAATTCACTATGCTGGTCGGCCATATGACGGATGGAAACATCCTGCCCATTCTCGCGGGACTCGGTATCATGCTGGCGCTGGCGGTTCGCTACTGGCTCCGTCGCCGCCGGGCCGCCAGGCTGGCCGATCAGTTGCTGGACGATGTGGTGAAGGCCAAGGACGCGTTCCGCCGGTAGGGAGGTATGACGGTGGCAGATCTGGACGACAAGAGAAGCAAAACCTATGCGCTCTATTCCTCGCTCCGGCGGTTCTTCGAGCCGCTGCGCGAACATTGGGACAAGCTGAGCCCTCAGGAGAAAGACGTCGTCATCAGGGAAGTCGAAGCGTTTCTCAACTCGGTGAAGCCGACGAGAGGATAATCGCGCTTCTTCCTACTCTTCCCGTATCCCGCCCAATCCAATCGCCTTCGTCCCGTGCTTCTCGATAATCGCGTCCATGGCGGCGAGGGCCCTGCTCCGCCGCTGATCGAAGAGCCCTCCCATGGCGGGAACGAGATCGCCCAGCGTCACGCCGGCCAGCCGGTACTTCGTGCGCGGAGCCATGAGGCTCAGCAGTGCCGCGCGGATGTCCCGCCACATCATCGGATCGTCGTTGAGCGGCTTGGGAAAATGATGCTGCTTCGTCGTGAGCCGGTGGGTCGCATCCTTGAGCTTGACCGTGAAGGAACCGGCAGCGAGACCTTCCACCCGCAGCTCGTGCGCCAGTTCGGCGAGAAACCCGCGCAACGTCTTTTCCAGGAACGCCGGATCGTCGGTGTCGTGATCGAAGGTCGTCTCGTGACCGAGACTCTTCTGCTCCCGGTCCGGAACGACCGGGTCGTCGTCGATTCCCCGTGCCAGCGCCTGGATGACCGGCAGTCGTTTGCCCCACATGCGGCGGAGCGGGGACTCAAAGCGCGGCTCCAGTAAATCGCTGATCGTGCGGACACCGATCCGCTCCAGCGATTCGGCGGTCTTCGGCCCGATGCCGGAGAGTGATGTGGCCGGACGCGGAGCCAGGAAAGCCGCTTCCGTGCCCGGCTCAATGACGGCGAGACCGTCGGGCTTGTGCGCGTCGGCGGCGAGTTTCGCCACGGGCTTGCTGGTGGCGACGGCGATCGTGCAGCGCAGGCCGGTCGCCTCGAAGAGCGCGTCCTTGACGGTCCGGCCCAGCGCCGCCGGATCGGGATGCAGCAATTGCAGATCGGTCGCGTCGGCGTAGAACTCGTCGATGCTGCTCCATTCCGTGGCGGGAAAGAACCGGTCGGTCACCTGGCGCATCTGCTCGTGCAGGCGCCGGTAAAGCGCGCGATCGGGCGGAACGAGGATCAGGTTGGGACAAAGCTTGAGCGCGTGGGCCGTCGGCATGGCGGAATGGACGCCGAACGGCCGCACGGCGTAACTGGCTGCGGCGATGATCCCGCGCGGCGGCGGGCCGCCGACGGCCACCGGCTTGCCGGCGAGCGACGGATCGGCCACGACCGCGGCGGAGGCGAACATCGCGTCCACGTCGCCGAAGACGATCTGGCGAAACCATTTCGCCATGGGGGAACCTGCTCAGGAGGATGCGAAGGGGAGCTCCAGTTGCACGAACGGTAACGGCCGGTATTGCGCGGACCGGTGTCGAGGCCGGATGCGCCGCCGCTTTCGGGGGAGTTTTCCCGGCAGCACTTCGCCGAGCAGGCCGTGGCAGGCACCGCAGCGGTGATCCTTCGGCCGGATCGTCCGGCGTTGGCGCTGGTAATCCTGCCCGCACTCGAGGCAGCGCCAGGCGTAGGTCAGGAAGGCGCTGACTTCCTCGTCGAGCGTGTGGTGGATCGTGATCTTGAGGCCGTCGCGGTTCATCGCCTCCATTTTCTCGAGAAAATCCGGGCCGTGATCCGGCCGCCGCTTGCGCACGTCGAACTGCCATTGGTGAATCATTTCATGCGCCAGGGTGCTGAGCCATTCACACTCCGACAGATTCTGCAACAGCGGCGTGGAAAGGCGGATGAGCCGGCGCGCCCGCCCGTCGTGCCCATCCTCGCGCGACCTCGGCCCGGCGTGACTGACGAACATGCCGGCGGACGAGGTCAGGCGGGAACTCCAGACGATCTCGATGGGGGGCAGCGCCCCGCCGAAATAGCGGGTATTCAATTCGGACCACTGGGACTGCAATTGCTGAAGCGTGACGGGAGCGGTTTCGGTGAGCGCCGGCCTCGCCATCCCCATCAGCGTCCCAACTCTTCCAGGACGGCGGCGGCCAGCAAGGGGACCATGATCTCGTGGTGGCCGATGAGCGAGTAGCCGTGGCCGCCCTTCTGCGTCGGACGTTTCACCACGTTCGTCAGGGGACGGTAGTGCGAGAGGAAGTCCATGTTCACCGTTGTGATGTCGGCCAGAGCGTGGCCCAGATTACGCCCCAGCGTGACGGTTTTCAAGAACACTTCCGGCATGATGACGTTGGAGCCCAGGTTGAGATAGACCCCGCCTTCCATCCCGGCGACCACGGCGGCCAGCCGGCGGAAGTCGAGCAGCGACGTCGCGCCGATGGACGCGCCGTCCGCCGACGGGTGCATGTGGATGATGTCCGTCCCGAGCGCGACGTGGACGGTCACCGGCACGCCCAGCCGCGCGCCGGTGGCGAGCAGGCTGATTTTCCGGTGGGGAAACTGCCCCTGGTAGCGGTTGATGTAATGGCCGACCGATTCGCCGAGCCCCCAGCCTTCCTTCGCGCCGCGCGTGATCGCGTCGTTGAGCATGCGGCCGGTTTCCTCCGCCATGCCGAAGCGGCCTGAATCGATCTCGGCGTCCACGTCCTCCGAGGTATGGCCCATCAGCGCCAGCTCAAAGTCGTGGATGACGACGGCGCCGTTCATGGCGACGGCGGTGACGATGCCGCGCTCGACGAGATCCACCAGGATGGGGTTCAAGCCGACCTTGGTCGGGTGCGCGCCCATGCCCACGATCACCGGCTTGCCGCGCTTGTAGGCCTTCACGATGGCCTGCGCCACGGCCCGGAGCGTGTTGACGGCGAGAAAATCGGGAAGGCTCTTCAGGAATTTCTGCAGGGACTCGCCGCGCTTCCACGGCGCGGCGAAGGCGGACAGCTTCACCTTGCTGTGCCGGCGGCCCAGCGGATAGGTCTTGAGTTTGGAAACGTCGATCGGCGGCAGGGCCGTGTGCGGGAGCTTCGAGGGACGGGTTTTCTTACTGGACTTTGCCAAACAGCTGTTCCTCAATCAACTCGCAGAGCACATGGCCGAGCGTGATGTGGCTTTCCTGAATGCGGGCGGTGACGGTGGACGGCACGACGAACGCGTGATCCACCAGCCCGGCCAGCTTGCCGCCCTTGCCGCCGGTCCAGCCGATCGTCGTCAGGCCGCAGGCCTTCGCCGCCTCGACGCCCTTCAGCACGTTGGGCGAGTTGCCGCTGGTGCTGATCGCGATGGCGATGTCGCCCTTCTGGCCGAGGGCTTTGACCTGGCGCGCGAAGAGTTCGTCGTAGCCATAGTCGTTGGCGATGCAGGTGATCGTCGCCATGTCGGTGCCGAGCGCGATGGCCGGCAGCGGCACGCGGTCCTTGTGGTAGCGGCCGACGAATTCGGCGGCGATGTGGGAGGCGTCGGTGGCGCTGCCGCCGTTGCCGAAGAGCAGCACCTTGCGGCCTTCTTTCAGGGCGCGGGCAATGAGTTGAGCCGCCTGGACGATCTTGTCCGCGTATTCCAGGACGAATCGCCGCTTGACGTCGGCGCTTTCCTCGAAAGCTTGGATCGCTTTGTTCTTCATCCGGCCGTGATTCTAGGCCGTGGGTTTCGAACTGTCAAACGCGCGTCACTTGCCGGCCTGCGGGACCTCGTATTTCTTGCCCATCATGCTCATCGCCAGCGTGATCATGGAGCCGATGTCCGCGACATTGGCCGGCAGCACCACCGTATTCGTGGCCTTGGCCAGCTCGCCGAACTTGGTGATGTATTGTTCGGCCACGCGCAATTGCACGGCTTCCGTGCCGCCCGGGACGCGGATGGTATCGGCGACCTTGCGGAGCCCCTCGGCGGTCGCCGTGGCGATGGAGAGAATGGCGGCGGCCTGGCCCTCGGCTTCGTTGATCTGCTGCTGCTTTTTAGCCTCCGAGGCCTTGATCACCTGCTGCTTGGCGCCTTCGGCTTCGTTGATCGCGGCGTCCCGCTCGCCTTCCGAGGTCAGAATCACCGCACGCTTTTCCCGCTCGGCCTTCATCTGCTTTTCCATCGCCGCCAGCACGTCGCGCGGCGGGGTGATGTTTTTGATCTCGTAGCGGAGCACCTTCACGCCCCACGGCTCGGAGGCCTTGTCCAATTCGGCAACGACCAGGGCATTGATGGTGGTCCGGGCCTCGAAGGTCCTGTCCAGCTCGATTTTTCCGATCTCGCTCCGCAGGGCCGTCTGGGCCAGCTGCATGAGGGCGAACCTGTAGTCGCTGATGCCGTAGGACGCCCGCTCGGGGTTCAACACCCGCATGTACAGGAGGCCGTCCACGGTGACCTGGACGTTGTCACGCGTGATGCAGACCTGCTCCGGAATGTCCACGGCGGTTTCCTTGAGGGAATGTTTATAGTGAATCGAGTCGATGAAGGGGAGCAGGATGTGAAAGCCGGCGTCGAGTATGGAATTGAATTTTCCCAGCCGCTCCACCACGTAGGCGCTCTGCTGCGGGACCACGACCGCGGTCTTGGCGATGATGATGACGACGATCAGCGCCAGGACGATGACGACGAACATTCCGCCTTCCATAGAGTTCAGCCTCCTAACGCAGGAAATGTCTTATTCCGGTTTCAGCCAGAGCGTCAGGCCGTCCACCTTCGTGACCGCCGCGCGCTGGCCTTTGCTCAAGGGGGAGGCCCCGCCGTTCCGCGCGCTCCACGTCGTGCCGCGCAATTCCGCCTTGCCGGTCTGGCCGGGCGGCACATCGTCGAGCAGGAGGGCGGTCTCGCCGACCATCGTGTCCACCGGATGGGATTTCTGTCCCTGGCTCATCCGGAGGAGGGGGCCCCTGAACAGCAGCAGTGAGACGACGGCGATCACGGAGAACAGGAGCCATTGCATCCAATCAGTCACGACCAGATCGAATCCGGCCAGTCCGCCTACGACCAGCGCCGCAATGCCGAAAAACAGCAGATAGAACCCGCCGGGCGATGCCATCTCCGCGCCGGCCAGGACCAATCCCAGGAAGAGCCAGTACCACCAGGTCATCGAACGCCTCGCAGGTTCTGAGGAATTGTCGTTGAAAAATGACTGCCGCCGTGCAAAGTCTAGGCGTGTTTACGGAGGCCGTCAAGAAGAACTGTCCGCCGGATGTCGCGTTGAACGCCCGCCGTGCCGATGCTATAGTCCGCGCGTCATGGCAACCGAGAGTTCCGTCAAAGCCCTGCTGGTGGCGATCACCGATCACGCGCCGCCGGCGGTCTATACCGTCAACCGGCTCAAGCCGGAGCTGCTCTGCTTTTTTGCGCCCGAGTCGGCCAAGGGCCTTGTCGAGTCGTCCGTGCAGCCGAAGATCGCGCAGATGCCGCGCAAGTGGGATTGGATCGTGACGCCGGACGCCGCGCGCTTCATGCCCTCCTATCAAGCCGTCGCGCGCGCGCTGCCCGGGATGATGCGGACGTGGGACGTGCAGGCAGGCGAACTGGTGGTGGATCTCACCGGGGCGACACCGGCCATGGCTGCGGCGCTCTCGCTGGCGGCGCTGCCCTACACCTCGCGCATCGTGACGATCGGGCCGGCGGCAACCGGTTACGACGGCGAGGCGATTACCATTGATGGCCAGGACAAAGTCTGGCTGCAGGGCAATCCCTGGGACGAAGCGGCGGCGCAGACGCGCCATGAGGCCTGCGAATACTTCAATCGAGGCTCATTCGCGGCGGCACAGGCGGTCTTCCGCCAGATCGAAGCGCGCGTGAGCGGCGGGCAGAAACCGATGTACCGGGCCCTGGCCGATCTTGCGGAGGGCTACAGTTTCTGGGAGCGGTTTCAATATCGCCAGGCCTGGGACAAACTCAAGACGGCGCATAAGGCGCTGGAGATGGCCTCGGTCTGGGGCGGGCCGCCCGGACTCAAGGCCGTGCTGGCCGGCGTCAAACAGAACGCCGGGTTTTTGGAAAAACTGGTACTGGATCCCAATGAGGTCAAGGAAACCCTCGCGCTGGACCTGCTCGCCCATGCGCGTCGCCGCGCGGACACCGGGCACGATTACGAAGCGGCGATGATCGCGCTCGTGCGCGCGCTGGAAGCCTTCGCGCAATTCCAGTTGTTCAAGCAGTACAGGATCAAGACCTGGGACCTGCAGCCCGAGCAGTTGCCGGAGGCGCTGCGCGAAACCTGCCGGACCTGTTTTCTGAGCGATCTGGACGGCAAGTACAAACTGCCGCTGCACGATCAGTTTCGCGCGCTGGCCGGCCTCGGTAGCCAGATGGGTCAGGCCTATCTGGCCCAGTGGCCGAAGATGAAGCCGCTGCTCGACGCAGCCAATCAGGCCGTGCTGGGCCACGGGTTTGAGACATTAAAACCCGAGCGATATCAGCAACTATTCGAAGTCGTGATGAAACTCACGGGCGTGAACAGCGTCTCATTGCCCGCGTTTCCGGTGTTGAGTCTTTAAGAGCATATGGCTTATGGCGTATAGCACGAGCAAGAAAAAGGCGAAGAATGGCGTTTCGGTTTGAGACGCTCGAAATCTGGCAGATGGCCAAGGAGTACGCGGCAAGGGTCTATGCCGTTACCGCTAAGTTTCCGAGGCATGAAGACTATGGATTGAAGTCCCAGCTGAATCGAGCAGTTAACTCGATCGCGCTCAATATCGCGGAGGGCACAGCCAAGAACAGTAACAAAGCGTTTGACTATCACCTGGAGATTGCATTGGGATCGACCTTTGAAGTAGTTGCCGGGGCGTTTCTTGCCAAGGATCGAGCGTACATCGCAGAGGTTGAGCACAGTGTCTTATATGAGGATGGTCAGCGACTTGCGAAAAGCATTAATGCATTCAGAAACACGCTGTTGATATCCTGAATTCCAGATCTTGGTTTTGTGATCTTTGTCCGTGCCATCAGCCATACGCTATAAGCTATACGCTCCCATGGAAGTTCGCATCTACTACGAGGACACGGATTGTGGCGGAGTGGTGTACTATGCCAACTATCTGAAGTATTTCGAGCGGGCCCGGACGGACTATCTCGAACGGCACGGCTTCTCCGTGGCGAAACTTGCAAAGGAAGGCACCGTCTTCATGGTCGTCCGCGCCGAACTCGAGTACAAATCGCCGGCCCGCCTGGGCGACAGGCTCCTCGTCGAGACCGCGCTGAGCGAACAAGGCAAGGCCTCGTTCGTGTTCTCCCATGTCATCACAGAAAAAACGAGCAGGCGCGTCGTCGTGGAAGGATCGGCGACGCTCGTGGCGACGACGCCGGAAGGCAAAATCAAACGGATCGATCCTGAGATGCTGAAACGGCTGCAGGCTCGGAAAAAAGGAGTTGTCTGATGCCGGAAAAATTCGGAACCTGGCTGGCCATCGCCGCCGTTACCGTCGGCTTTATCGTGCTCGCCTGGCTGCTGTTCGCGGAGGGGCCGAACGACAAGAAAAAGAAGTAAGAGAGCAGGGAGCTCCAGCCCCATCAGTTCGCTCTAGCGGGTGGCAGTTACGGCCAGGCGAAAACCTAGCGCGTGAAGGAGCGCCTCCAGGCTTCGCAGTTCCGGGTTCCCGCGCTCAGAAAGCATTTTGTAGAGGCTTTCTCTGTTGAGCTTCGCTTTCTCCGCGAGCTGCGCCACCCCACCCTGCGCCTCCGCCACGTTTCGCAAGGCCAGGAGAAATAATTCCGGATCCTCCTCCTCGAGCGCAGCGTTCAGGTACGCTTCAGCTTCCCGGGGGTTCCGCAGACTCTCGATCAGATCCTCATGATAGGACTTACTCTTGCTCATGGCCGTCTCCTGTACTCATTCCAGTAGTCGTGTGCCAGGTTGATGTCCGCGGCCTGGGTGCTCTTGTCGCCGCCGCAGAGAAGCAGCACGATTGTCGAACCCAATTGGCCGAAGTACACCCGATAGCCAGGCCCGTAATCGATGCGAAGCTCCTGCACGCCTTCGCCCACGCTGCGACAGTCACCAAAGTTCCCGAGGCTGACCCGGTCCAGCCGCACACGAATCCTCACCCGGGCCCTTTCGTCGTGCAATGAGGCCAGCCATTCGCTAAACGGCAGCCGGCCATCGGCAGTTCGATAAATCCTGAGATCTCTTGGCGTCGCGTCCATAATTGTAGCCTATACACTACATCGTCACAAGACTTATCTTTCTGAACGCGGCTTGTCGTGCCCTTCCTCCTTCATCACCTCCGAGACGTTGCGGTTGTTGACGTAGACCTCGGCCAGCGTGCGGCCGTAGGTATCCTGACCGTAGGGGATCACGAGCACCGGACCTTCGCGCAATAACAGATCCAGGCGCTGCGAGGCGCTGAACCCTCCGGCCTCCGTCGTCTCCGGTGCATTGATGCCGCGGATGCGGAACCGCTCGGTACCGATGGCGAAGGTGTCGCCGTCGATCGAGCGGATCTGCCAGCCTTCGAGGAGGCGCGGTTTCTGTGGCCGGTCCGGAGCGGGAAGGCGGGAAGCCAGCAGGCGGCGGGCGAACGCCGCTTCCTGCCTCGCCGCCTGCAGATTGTGTTTCGGCAGTCCCTTGAGTTGCTTGCGGACCGGATTAAGGCGGGCCGGCTTGCGATCTTTGACCGGCGGCGCTGGCCGCGAGGTCTCGGTGATGCGCGATTGGACCATGAGACCATGGATCGCCGGGCTGACGGGGTGCAACGCATGCAATTCCTCGTTGGATTCCGCTCCCACGGGAGTCGGAATGGCCAGGAATGCGCCGGCCAGAGCCAGGGTAGCCAGGGTTTGCCGGATAAGCGGATGTTCGATCATGGATACGATGTCCGTTGTTCGCATAGCGTCTCCTTTCGGTGGCGGTTTCTCGACGGTCGGAGGAGACTTTGCAAAACCCGTGCGCGAAATGGGCAGGTTGACAAGGTGGAAACCCGCATGCTGGAATAGCAGCAAGCCGCGAGAAATGCGCGAAAGGCGGGAAATGCGAGACGCGACTGTAATTTAGTCGTTCTGGCTTTTCACGCGAGTCTTGCCAGTCTCGCTAGTCGCGCCAGGAGGTTAAGTTATGGATATGATGGGACGAGTAGGGCTGGTCGAGATTCCAGTGCTGATCGCGCCGGATCAGAAGGCCTGGCTGGACAAGATGGTCAAGGAAGGCAAGATTGCGGTCCCGCCCGGTGGAAGCCTAGAGAAGGGATCCTTGATCTCGATGTTCCTGCGTATGCTGATCCACAATGCCATGGAAGAGCAGGCGCGGCAGGAAGCGTTGGACAAGGAAGACGAGGACGAATAGGAGTCGTTCGCGGGCCTCTTGCGTACCCTGTTCGATACGCCCGTATCTTTTATGGCCCGCTCCTGCCTCAGAAGAGCATATGGCCTATAGCTTATGGCTTATAGCAAGAGCGCAGACGGAACGATTTTGATTCTCTTGCCATAGGCTATTTGCTATACGCTCCCCCTCCGGGCTATACGCCATATGCTATAAGCTCTTCATTACCACCTGCGCGGCCGCGACGGTCTTTTTGATGTCCGCGTCGCTATGGGCCGTCGAGAGGAACGCCGCTTCGAACTGCGAGGGCGCGAAGTAGACGCCCCGCTCCAGCATCCCACGAAAGAACCTGGCGTAACGCTGCTGGTCGGAGCGTTTGGCCGACGCGTAATCCACCACCGGCTGATTGGTAAAAAATCCGCAGAGCATCGAGCCCACCCGCGTCTGCGTGAACGGCACGCCGGCCTGCTTCGCGGCCTTGCCGAGTCCATCCGCCAGCGCGGCCGACCTGGCTTCCAGTTTTTTGTAGACCCCTGATGCCTTCAGCGCTTTCAGCGTTTCGATCCCCGCCGTCACGGCCAGCGGATTTCCCGAGAGCGTCCCGGCCTGGTAGACCGGCCCGGCCGGCGCGATCATCTGCATGATCTCCCGCCTGCCGCCGTAGGCGCCGACCGGCAGGCCGCCGCCGATGATTTTCCCCAGGCAGGTGAGGTCCGGCGTGACGCCGTAGAGCGTCTGGGCTCCACCGTAATGCACGCGGAAGCCGGTGATGACTTCGTCGAAAATCAGCAGCGCGCCGCAGGCGCGCGTCAACTCGCGGAGCGCCTGTAGAAAGCCCTGGCACGGCGGCACCACGCCCATGTTGCCGGCGACCGGTTCGACGATGATGCAGGCCAGTTCGTTCGCGTGCGCTTCGAGCAGGCTTTTCACGGCCCGGACATCATTATAAGGAGCGGTCAGCGTGTGTTTGGCGAAGTCGGCCGGCACGCCGGGGGAATCCGGCAGGCCGAGCGTCGCCACGCCGGAGCCGGCCCTGGCTAATAGGTAATCACTATGGCCGTGATAGCAGCCGTCGAATTTGAGGATCTTGTCCCGTTTCGTGTAGCCGCGTGCCAAACGGATCGCGCTCATGACGGCTTCGGTGCCGGAGCTGACCAGCCGCACCTGTTCCATCGAGGGCACGGCCTCGCCGATCATCCTGGCCAGGCGGACTTCCAGTTCCGTTGGCGCTCCGTAGCTCGTGCCGCGCGTGGCGGCCCGCTGGATGGCCTTGATGACCGAACCCGGCGCGTGCCCCAGGATCATCGGCCCCCACGAATGGACGTAGTCGATGAACTTGTTGCCGTCCGCGTCCCACAGGTAGGCGCCTTTGGCTTTTGAAATGAAGAGGGGCTGGCCGCCGACGGATTTAAAGGCGCGAACCGGGCTGTTCACCCCGCCCGGGATGTATTGCAGCGCCTGGCTGAAGAGCTGTTGCGAACGTGTGGTCTTCATGCGTCCCGACAACCTCCGCTGAACGGGGCCGCACTGTATCACGCAGAATCGGATCGGATCAATGAATGGCGGGAGCCTGTCTTAGAGCCCGTCGTTCCCGTGCATCCGGGCGAAGAGATCCCAGTCGAACGGCTTGGTCGCGATCGCATGCAGGGGGATGGGTTCGATCGTCCCCGGCTCCCGGTAGGCCAACATGCAGCCCACGACCTGCTCCGGCTGCTCGACCAGACGGCGGATGGCTTCGTAACCGAGATGCTGGGCGATGGCCTTGTCCTCGGGCGTGGGCGGGGCGCCTCTCAGGGTATGCCCGAGGATCGTGGCCTTGGTGGCGACCGTGAGGGGATACTGGCCGGTTCTCGCTTCGTGCTGTGACCAGTGGGCGATGTTCCCGGCTACGTACTCGACGAGGCCGTGCACGCCCCCGTCAGGATGGTGGCGGTGGGGAGTCCGTTCCGCGACCACGTATAAATGGCTTTTGTTCGGCACCCCGAGGGTGCGTTTCAGCGTACCCAGGATGACTTCCTCGATGTAGGCGTCCGGGTCGGGATGTTCGTTGACCAACACGCCCTCGGCCCTGGCTTGATAGGCGCAGGCCAACGCCAGGTGGCCGGACCCCGCGCCCATGACTTCGACGAAAAACACACTGCCCATCGCAGCGCTCGTCGCCTTCAGCGACTCGATCGAATGATTCGCCAATGCGACTGCGGAATGGAAGCCGAGCGAAGTGGTCCCCGCGATGTTGTTGTCGATGGTGCCGGGAATCCCCACCACCTGCACACCGAATTGCTCGGAGATCGCGCGCGCGCCGCGAAGGCTGCCGTCGCCGCCCAGGACGATCAGCGCGCCGTCGCGCAGATAGGGCTCGAGATGCCGCATCGCGGCCTGCTGGACGCGCTCGTCCTTGAAATCCTCGAAGCGGCTGCTCCCGATCGGGCTGCTCGCGATGCTGCTCATGCCCCGGGTATCGTGCTCCGTCACCGCTTCGATCCAGTTGTTCGCCAGCCCGAGGAATCCGTGACGGACGTAATGCACGTCAAGGCCCCAGCGGTTTCCGGCCACGCGCAGTTCCTTCAACGCGGCGCCGGCGCCGGCGAAATCGCCGCCCGAGACCAGCGCGACGATCCGCCTGATCTGCCGGGGCTTCAACGTGATCCGCCCCCTCCGTTCCTGCTCGACGCTCACCCAGGCCTCGCGGGCCTTCCGTTCCCGCTCGGACAGTCCCACCGCCGTGGAATACCCCGACAAGCGGCCGCTTTCGCAGGTCAGGAGCACCACGTTGTCCTGGCCTTCCTTGTACTCGCCGAACTCGGTGAAGGCCTCGCGGAACGGCCGCGGGTCGAGAAACACCATGAGCGCGCGCAGCGTGGAGCTGTGCGTGTAGAGGCAGACGACCTGTTTGTCATGTGACTGTCCCAACCGGTGGAACCCGTCGACGACATCAACATAGAGATCGAAAAAGGAATGCCCGCCCGGATAGCTGTACAACGGCTGCTTGATCAGACGCTTGGCAGTCTTCGCGTCGACGCCGAAGGCCTTGGCCGCTTCTTCGGCTTCGACCTGCTTGTCCACGCCGGTGACCCATCCGAAGTCCTGCGATTCCAGGGTGGGCTCTGCCGCCGCCCGCGCGGTCTCAGCGCCTTGCGGAAGAAGCGTCGCCGCCACCCGCTCGAACAACTGGCTCGTGTTCGGGCTCCGGCTCACAAGATGGACGAAGGTTCGCGGATCCAGGTAGTTGTCGAGCTGGAGAAAGTCCAGTTGCTGTCCGACCGCGCCGACCATCCTGGCCAGCGCGGCGCCGACCGCGTCGGCCTTGGGAAGCCCCCGCTCCGCGTCCAGCACGTTTGCGAGGCGGCGTCCGACCCGATAGGTCCCGCTCTCCACGCGGGAGTACCCGTGGCGCAGGGTGAAGAGGAGTGTCCGACCGGTCAAATCCCTTGGCAGCAGCCAGAACCGGTCCTGCCCGAGATCCAGGACGACGCGACCTTCGGCCAGCTGGGGTGTCAACTGGCCGCGCGGCACGATCGCCACCGGGCGGCGAAAGGACGGCTTCTGCACCGAACCGATTGGCACGCGATAGAGCGGCGACAGCTCTCCTGTTGCGAGGAGCCGGTTCCAGGCCGCAAAAAAGACGAGTTCGTCTTTCCCGCAGTCTTCATTGATCACGGCCCGACGGGCTGCCGCGTAGGCCTCGGCTCCGGGAAACCCGTTTTGAGCCCGCTGGACAAACGCACGGATCTTGTCCATGGCTTCGCGAGCCCGCCGCGGGCGATCGGGCGCCGGCATCGGGGGCGCCGGGAGCGCCATCCCCTCTGCCGACACCCTCGAGACACGGGTCGCCAGCGCCTCCCCGTAGGCCAACAGGCCTTCGACGGTCACGAAATCCAGCTTTTCTCCTTCGGCATGCATTTTTAGTATGTCCTCACATTATCGTCACGCCTATCTTACCAACATAACCTACCCATTGGACAATGCGCAGTCCGTTCCTCTCCTTCCCCGGTAATGCGTCGTGGATCGTGTCGTGGACCGTGTCCTCCTTTCGCTCCGACGCTGCCGGCCATGCCAAGCAGCGATGCTTTGCGCGCTTGGGAAGCCTTTGTTAGAATGGCCGCGGAAGAGAAGAGCATATGGCGAATGGCTTATGGCAAATGGCCAAAAGGGATAACTTTTTTGCTCCGACCATCAGCTATAAGCTATAGGCCATAAGCTCCGGGAGTTCTGATGCGCAAGGTCAAAATTGTCTGCACGATCGGCCCGGCGAGCAGCTCGCCCGATTTGCTGGAACAGCTCATCGACGCCGGCATGAACGTGGCGCGGCTCAACTTTTCGCATGGCACGCACGAGTCGCACGGACGCGCGGTCAAAGCCATCCGTGAGGCGGCCGGACGGCGGCACGCGGCGGTGGCGATTATCCAGGATCTCCAAGGGCCGCGGATCCGGGTCGGGCAGTTGCCAGACGCCGGTGTCACTTTGGAAGTCGGCCAGCTGGTGCGTCTGTTGTCCGGCCAGGCGGCCTTCGATCCCCGCGCCGGCCTCCATTATAGTGGGAAGTCCGTGGCCCCCGCTTATACGGCCGAGCTGCCGGTCACCTATGCGGCGCTGGCTCAGGATGTCCAGCCCGGCGCCCGCGTTCTGATTGACGACGGACTTATTGAGCTGGCGGTCACTCGGATCGACGGCAGCATGGTGGAGTGCACGGTGGTCACCGGGGGCCGCATCACCTCCCATAAGGGGATCAATCTGCCGGGCACGAAGGTCAGTGCGCCCACGCTGACCGACAAGGACAGGGAAGACCTCCGGTTCGGCATCGCGCAGGGAGTGGATTACGTGGCCCTCTCGTTCGTCAGGGGACCGGATGACGTCGTCGCTGCCAAGAAGCTGATCGCCGAGTGCGGCGGCGATGTGCCGGTCATCGTCAAAATCGAGCGGCCTGAGGCGGTCTCCTGTCTCGAGTCGCTCCTCGAGCAGGCAGACGGCATCATGATTGCCCGCGGTGATCTGGGTGTCGAAATGGATCCCGAGGCGGTGCCGGTCTTGCAAAAGCGGATCATCGCGGGAGCGAACAACCGCCGGCGTCTCGTGATCACCGCGACGCAGATGCTGGAGTCCATGACCCAACACCATCGTCCGACGAGGGCTGAAGCCTCGGACGTGGCCAACGCGGTGTTCGATGGCACCGACGCGGTGATGCTCTCGGCCGAAACGGCCGTGGGGCAATATCCGGTGGAAGTCGTCCGTGTCATGGATCGCATTGTCCGGGCGGCGGAAGAAGGGGTGGAGCCCCGCGTCGTCCGCCGCACCGTGCCCGAGCGCAGCGAGGTCTCGTTCCCGGAGGCCATTTGCGCCGCCGCTGCCAGAGCGGCCGCGTCAACAGAAGCCTCTGCGATTGTGGCGTTCAGCGAGTCGGGGACGACCGCGCGGTTGATGTCGAAGCAGCGCCCGGCCGCTCCGATCTTTGCGCTGACCCCATTTGAACCGGTCAGGCAACGGATGGCGCTCTACTGGGGAGTGAGTCCCCACACGATGCCGCAGATTGTGCAGACCGATGAGCGCGTGCGCGAGGCGGAACGCCGCTTGAAGGCAGCGGCGCTTGTGGCGACGGGACAGCGGATTGTGATTCTGTCGGGAACCGAGATAGGCCGTCCCGGTGGAACCAACTTGATGAAACTGCATCAGATAGCGTGAAGTGAGCGAGCATGGCGTGTAGTCTGCCTTCCGTGCTCGCGCAACGCGCGCGGAAGGGAGCGAGCTGGCGGCTTGGTCTCCTCCTTTGCTCGCAGAGGCCGCACGCGCAGACGGTGCTCCC